>NZ_WBYY01000217.1:0-4467 GCF_048985645.1 Exiguobacterium sp. A1_3_1
GCTCGGAGATGTGTATAAGAGACAGCTTATGAACCGTCTCAGTACACGCCTCGTTTTCAAGATGAGATGCTTGTCTCGTTCGAAGAGTTGAAAGATCAGCTGACAGAAACAATGGTCATCGATTCCCGTGCACCCGATCGATACCGTGGAGAAATCGAACCACTCGATCACGTCGCCGGTCACATTCCAGGTGCCGTGAATTGTTTCTTCGAACAAGCACTCTCACCAGATGGTCGCTTACGGGACGCGGAAGATTTGAAAGAACTGTACGCCGACATCCTACCGGTCAAAACCCCTATCCTCTATTGTGGAAGTGGTGTGACAGCGTGTGTCAATGTCATCGCTCTCCATTCACTCGGGAAAACCGATGTCCGGCTTTACGCCGGCTCTTATAGTGATTGGGTCAGCCGTGGTGAAGATGTCTCCCGTTCGTAAGCATCAGACACTGACAGAAACATCTGTCAGTGTCTTTTTGTTCAGAGTTGAATCGGTTTGATGTTCCAGATCGCATTCGCATACTCTTTAATCGTTCGGTCACTTGAGAACACACCTGACCGTGCAATATTAAGAATGACGCGTTTATACCATTCTTCTGGTTGCTGATACATCCGATCGATTCGTTCTTGCGCTTGTTGGTAGGATAAGAAATCTTTTAAAATTAAATATTCATCATTATACGTCAATAATGAATCATAAATCGCTTGGAACTCACCTGGAGCAAATAATGTTCCATCGACGAGACTATCGATGATTCGTCGAAGCTCGGGTTGGGCACTGTATTGATCGTATGCACTGTAACCACCGTACTGCTTATAATTCATGACTTCCTGCGGTGTTAAGCCGAAGATGAAGATGTTCGCATCCCCGACCTCGTCTCGAATTTCGATGTTCGCTCCGTCGAGCGTTCCGATTGTCAGTGCACCATTCATCATGAACTTCATGTTGCCGGTTCCAGAGGCTTCATAACTTGCAGTCGAAATCTGTTCACTGACGTCACTTGCCGGGAAGATTTTCTCAGCAAGCGATACACGATAGTTTTCTAGGAAGACGACTTTCAAGTATGGACTGACGTCTGGATCCTGATTGATCAAGCGAGCTAACGCATTGATATAACGAATGACTTCTTTTGCATAATGATAGCCTGGCGCCGCCTTTGCACCAAAGATGAATGTCCGCGGTGTCATCGTGAAGGAACGGTCTTCCTTCAGACGATAGTAAAGTGAATGAATGTGTAACGCATTCAAGAGTTGACGTTTGTACGCATGCAATCGCTTGACTTGAACATCAAAAATCGAGGTCGGATCCACGACGATCCCGGTTTCTTTTTCAATGAGCAACGCTAATTCTTCTTTACGCTGAAGTTTGATCTCGGCGATGTCCTTCTGTAATGCTGCATCCTCTGCCCATTTCGTCAACTTTTGCAAATCGGACGGATGCTGAATCCAACTATCCCCGATTGCTTCTGTCACACGATTTGCCAGTGCTGGATTCGATGAGAGGAACCAGCGACGATGTGTAATTCCGTTCGTCTTATTATTAAAGCGAAGCGGAAACATCTCATAAAATAGTCGCATCTCGCGCTGCTTCAGAATCTCAGTATGAATCTGAGCGACACCATTCGTCGAATGCGTGCCGACGACAGCCAGATTCGCCATGTTGATCCGGTCATCCGCGATGATGGCGATATCTCGCATATGCGCTTCCATGTGTGGATAGTTTGCAAGCACATCCTTACAGAAGCGTCGGTTGATTTCCTCGATGATGAGGTAGATGCGCGGTAACAAGCGACGGAACAAATCGATCGGCCAGCGCTCGAGTGCTTCTGACAGTAACGTGTGGTTCGTAAACGACATGACACTCTTCGTGATCCGCCATGCTTCTTCCCATCCAAATCCTTCTTCATCGACAAGAATCCGCATCAACTCCGGAATCGCGACGACCGGATGTGTATCGTTGATATGGATAGCGATATGGTTGCCGAGTTGCTTCAATGAATGATTTCGCTTTTTAAAGGACGTCAAGATACTCCGTAATCCGGCAGAGACAAAGAAGTATTGTTGCTTCAAACGCAACTCTTTTCCTTCATACGTCGTATCATCCGGATACAGAAACTCTGAAATCGTCTGAATCGATTGTTTATGTGCCAGTAAATCTTTATAGTTCCCACGGTATTGGCTAAGTAATTCATCATCATCAAGTGGGGACTCAGCACTCCAGAGTCGCAGGTTATTGACGACCTTGTTTTGATAGCCGACGATCGGCATATCGTACGGAACAGCACGGACGATTTCAGCCGGCTCATGATGGACACGATATCCATCACCGACTTCTTCGAGCCAGACATGTCCACCGAATGGAACATCGACCGCTTTATCAGAACGTCTGATTTCCCACATGTTCCCGTTCTTCAGCCAGTTATCCGGTAATTCGACTTGATAACCATCAATGATTTTTTGCTTAAACAGACCGTACTGATACCGGATCCCGTTCCCGTGTCCAGGCAGACCCAGCGCAGCCAGGGAATCGAGGAAACACGCCGCGAGACGACCGAGCCCTCCGTTCCCAAGTCCAGGTTCCGGCTCTTCTTCTGTCAAATCACTGAGCTGATATCCGAGTTCGTCAAGTCCCCGTTCCACATCCTTTAAGACATCAAGACTCAATAGGTTGTTATGCAGGAAACGTCCGAGTAAAAACTCGAGTGAAAAGTAATAGACTTGCTTACTTTTTTTATGGATATACGTTTCCTTCGTCCGTAACCAGTCGGTCGTGACCGTCTCACGTACCAGATAGGCAAGTGTCTGATAGATATCGTTTTCTGTTGCTTCCGTTATTGCCTTGCCATGCATCGAAACGAATCGTTCCGTAAACCTCTCCTTGAACTTCTCTTTATCTTTGAACATGACGTAACCCCTTTTCCCAGTGATACGATCAAGTGGCGGACGGTGCAATCAAACGATATAAAGCCAAGTATTCGTCGGCTGAACGCAACCAACTGAAGTCCTCATTCATCGCTGTCTCAATCAAATGCTTAAAGACTGGTCGATCATGATACACCTCAATCGTACGTTTAATCGCTTCTAAAAACTCATGTGCATTATAATTCGCGAACGAGAATCCATTTCCTTCTAACGTGAACTGATTGAACGGTTTAACCGTATCACGGAGCCCACCTGTTTCCCGAACGACCGGTAAACAGCCATACTTCATCGAAATCAACTGACTGAGACCACACGGTTCAAAACGCGAAGGCATCAAGAAAGCATCACTTCCTGCATAGATCCGTTGTGCGAGACCAACGTCAAATCCGATATAAGAAGCGATTTTGTCTGGACGAATCGATGTCGCATGATGGAACAACCCTTCATATTCCGCTTCACCCGATCCGAGAATGATGAACTGCGCATCGAGTTCGAACAAGTCTGGTAAGATATGCGCGAGTAAATCGATTCCCTTTTGGTCGACAAGACGAGAAACGAAACCGAACAGTGGTACGTCCGGATTGATCGGGAGACCTAGTTCCTCTTGTAAGGCAGCCTTGTTTTTTGCTTTTCCTTCCGTGACGGTATCAACGGAATACGTCTCAACGAGATGCGTATCATGCGCAGGATCAAATTGACGATAGTCGATTCCGTTCAAGATTCCACGCACGTCGACAGCGCGATGTTGCAAGACCGGCTCAAGTGTCTCACCGTAATACGGATCCATGATTTCATCACGGTACGATGGACTGACTGTCGTGATTTGATTGGAGTGGACAAGTCCTGCCTTCATGTAATTGACGAGACCGTTATGAGCGATCCCATCCGCTGTGAAATGTTCATGACTCAAACCAAGTAAGTCACCGAGCACTTCTTCCGGGAAGACACCCTGGTACTGTAAGTTGTGGATCGTAAAGACCGTTTTAATATCTTGATAGCGCTCAAGATGCTGATAATGGATGCGTAAGAACGCTGGAATCACACCTGTTTGCCAATCGTGACAATGGATGACGTCCGGTACTTCCTTTCGATCCAGATGTTGAATCATCTCAAGGACAGCACGTGAGAAATACGCAAACCGTTCCGCATCATCGTAATGTCCATAAATGACGCCATCCCGTTTGAAGTAGTACTCATTATCGATGAAATAGAACGTCACACCATCTTGTTTCAATCGGAGGACAGCACCAAATTGCTGGCGCCAGCCGACCGGTACGATGAAGTCGAATAAAAACTCCATCTCTGATTTGTATTGCTCCTTGATTTGACCGTAATTGGGTAAGACGACCGAAACGTCCGCCCCTTCCTCAGCAAGCGCTAAAGGGAGCGAGCCGACGACGTCAGCTAGCCCCCCTGTCTTGATGAAGGGTGTCGCTTCCGTGGCAGCAAACCATACCTTCATGAATGACATCTCCTTTAAACGATTGTTTGTTTTTTGATGACGATTGGTTCTTCTGCCGTTCCGCGGATGACTTGACCTGTCTCTTAT
>NZ_WBYY01000218.1:0-4458 GCF_048985645.1 Exiguobacterium sp. A1_3_1
GTCTGAAGAAGATGGCGGCCGCTGCCGGGACGAGTGACCGGATGCTGATGCATTATTTCAAGGATAAACAAGATATCGAAACCGCGGTGTTGACCGCGATCAGCCAAGAATTAATTGATTTACTACAGCAACCGGATCTAAAACTCGAGTTCACGGCATTCGTCCGTTTTCTGCGACAAGCGATCGATGAGCCACGAATCAAGCCATATTTGAATCTTTGGTTTGAAATCACCCATCTCGCAACGAGTCAGGGGGAGCCGTATACGTCAATCACGCGGACGATCGGGGAGTCATTCGACGATTGGATTAAACAGATTTATGTGCCGGCAGAGGGGGAAGATGTCGAACAGCAGACTGCGTTGTTGTTCGTCTTCACGGAAGGACTCGTCGTTTTGAATAAGATTGGTTTACAAGACCGGATGGACGCGGCGGTTGAAGCGATGATTGCATTAACAAAGGACAACATGCCTCGCAACTGAGGTGTGTTGTCCTTTTTCGGCATCTCACTGAAAAATCGTCACAGCTGAATAAAGGAGTAAACCACACATAATGACGCGAAACGCGACATCGTATCTTTGAAATAACGAACGAAACAGGGAGCCACTTCCTGCCCAAAGCAATAAGGCAATCCAACCGAGAATGATGGCATACGACGTGTATTGAACGATTTCTACAGTAGACGTGCTATGCGGCAGAATGAACGTCGATAAAGCGGTCAAGAAAAAGAGGATACTTTTGACGTTGATGAGTTGGAACAACAGACCGGATAAAAATGTCGCTGGCACGGTATCGACATGACTTGCTGTCTGCTTCGGGAAACCAATCTTATAGGCAAGGTAGACGAGATATGCGGCACCGAGCCACTGTAGAATCGGTTCGATCATAGGTAAGGTCGCTTGTAATACTGTCGTCCCTAATGCGCTGATCAACCCGAGTATCATGAACCCTAGTAAGATTCCGGTATTAAATCGCCAAGCACCACGAAAACCGAAGTGGCTCGATTCATGCATGACTAACAGATTACTTGGTCCAGGTGTAATGGACGTAATGATGACATAAGATAAAAAAGCAACAACATTCATGAGAAAACTCCTTTTTCATTCTATCGAATACTTGAATTCTAGTGTAAGATGTCAAGATCGATAAATAAAATTGAAATAAAAAATCATTCCATCATTTTTTTCGATGGACGATGAAAGGAGAGTCTTGAAATGGAAATTCGCCATTTGATCAGCTTCTTGAAGATTATTGAGACGAGGAGTTATACGGCAGCTGCGAGTGACCTCGGCTATACGCAATCGACGATTACGTCCCATATGCAACTGCTCGAACAAGAAGTAGGCGATGCTTTGTTTTTCTATTCCAATCGTACGCTTCAGCTTACACCGCTAGGTCAGGAAATCATCCCGCTTGCTGAAGATTTACTAGCGACACACGAGAAAATCAAGTCGATTCAACAACAGGATCCCTTTGAAGGCGTCTTGAAGGTCGCTGCGCCAGAGTCACTGACGATCTCTCGTCTTGGTTCCGTCTTACAGACGTTCATGACAGCATATCCGAATGTCAACATCATCTTATCGAATGGAACTTGTAAGGAAAATCAAGACGAACTCTTACATGGACGGGTCGATGTCGCCTTGATGCTGTATCCAATGTTTTCCGCTGAACGTTGTACGCATGATGTTTTGACAGAAGAGAAGATCGTCATCATTGGTCATCCGACGATGCCGGATCATTTTGACGCGATTCGATCTTCCGTGGACGCATACGTCTTTCTGACGAATGAAGAAGGATGCAGTTACCGATCGATGTTTGAGGCGTGCGTCAGAAACCAAGACATCTCGTTTCAGACACAAGAATTGTGGAGTATCGGGGCGATCAAGAAGATGGCGATGAACGGGCTTGGTTTTGCTGTGTTACCGTATGTGACGGTAGCGGATGAAGTGGAGTCTGGTACGTTGAAAGTTATTCATCATGATGAGACATTCGAACCGATGTATGCCCATCTGCTTACGAAACAGTCGAAGTGGGGCTCACCCGTGACACGCGCGTTTCAGGAAATCGTCCTGGACCAATTCACGAAGTCAAAGTGAATCGAGTATCTCGACCCAGACTTGATAATAAATCTTTTCATCGAGGTGAACCGTTGCCGACCGTACGCGATAGTCTGGGTTTTCCGCTAAATAAAATGCAAGAATCGTCGCGACTTTAAAGTCAGGAGTGCAATAACCGGTGATTGACCGACCATGGATCTCGTTCGTGATCGAATCCGCCCAGACTTCGGCTTCACGGTATGTCTCGAACTGAAGCATCTCTTCCTTCCAACGAATCGACATCTGCATCTCCTCCTTTGCTATAGTTAATGTTAGTATATGGAAGAAGTAATGTGTTATTCAAGGGGGAACGTCAGACATGAGTCGTTTTGGAATGCATCGAGAAGTAATCAATCCACCGCTCGGTGCCGCCTTCATCGGTTATCACCGAGAAGTCGGTGTCGCAAGCATACACGATCCGCTATATGTCACAGCGAGCATCTTTGAAAGTGAGCAGACGACATCGGTTTTCGTCAGCATCGATAACATCGGTTTGCTCGTTGCAGATACCGATACCATCCGTGAAGGTATCGCAGACCAGCTAGACGTGTCGAAGAAACAGATCACGGTTGTCTACACGCATACGCATTCGGGACCAGCGACAGCGGGAACTGAACCGTTGACCGTCGCCTACAAAACGATCTTGACGCAACAAGCGATCGTATCTGCCGTCAAAGCAAGCGAAGCGATGCAGTCGGTCGAGATGGGTTGGGGTGTGAAGTCTGGAAAAATTGGCGTCAACCGACGGGAGAAAAGGAATGGTCACGCGGTGATGGGAATGGATCCGCTTGGGGTGACGGATGATCGAATCGGGACGCTGTTGGTTCGCCGTGCCGATGATGCGTGTCTCATCGGAGCCTTCGTTTTCTGTACAGCGCATCCGAACGTCTTGAAATCAGACAGTGTCGTCTTATCCGGTGATTACCCGGGCGTCGCTCGAACGATCCTCGAACAGGCACTCGGCTGTCCAGTCGTGATCGTCCAAGGGGCGACGGGAAACGTCAATGCGAAATATCGTGGTGACCTAGCAAGTCTACAGAAGATGGCGTTTGCTTTAAGTGGACACGTCTTGACGACGATTCCAGACGTGTCGTTTCAACCGTTAACGCACCACCGGATTCAGTCGATGATTTATCCGATGCGCTTAACAGAAATACCGGTTGCGGACGTATTGCAAGACATGGCAACTTACGCTGAACAGACATGGGGCGTCAGCGCAGCGCGCTGGTTGGCGTACGTTCAAGAGCAATCGGGAACAACACTCACCATCCCGGTCGAAGTTCAATTGTTTGAACTAAATGATGGTTCGTTCTCAGGCATCCCGATGGAGCCGTTCTGTGAGACAGCGCTACAGATTCAACAGATGCGTCAAACGGAACTCGCCTTTTTCGGAGGCTATACGAACGGTTATATTGGTTATTTGCCGACAGCGGAAGAACATCCGTATGGTGGGTACGAGGTGGCAATCAATCCCGTCGTCTACGGTCCTGTGACGGGTCTATGGATGCCACCTGTACCGGAAACGGCAAACGACATCGTGCATCGTATCCGACAACTCTATGAAACGAACAACAACCCGGTTTCTCTTATCTGAGAGACCGGGTTGTCGTAGTTACGATTTGATTTTTTTGATGATCCAAAATAAAGCGAAAACGATTCCGCATGTCAGTAAGACGAATAAGAAAAGTAGAATAAGTAAGTTAGACAGTTGTAGCATCAAAGACCTCCGTGAATATGTATAGCTGGATTTTCGAACTTTCGAATAATAATAGAGTAACATAGTAATTAACATTATATAGGGAAATGACTTGTTGTTTTATATATTTTTTAAATGATTTACTTATTATATGAATCATTAGTTGTTTTTTACATTTTGAAAAAGAGAGGGATATCATGATTATTAAAAGATTTATTTTTAGTGCCATCATTACTTATTTATTCCTCAGTTTGCTTTTATCCTTCATCATCGGATATACGATTGATTGGATTCCGGTAGCAACTTTGTCTCAAAAGATAAAAAGGTACGCTTTTGAAGGGTTCACTCGGTTAATTTTATTAAAGTTTTAATTGCTGTAGGTGATGGTACTTTGTACAGTTTACTCTCCTCAAAACAAAGATCATCGAATACCCTAAAACGCTGATTTCCTTCAATTTGAAACTTTTAAAAAATGATTACGTTTATTAGGTATAATCGGTCTACTAAAAGGAGAAGGTATGATGAGAAAAAGAATCGGCGCCATTGCTCTAGTAAGCGGCATGTTGATACTCGGAGGTTGCGGAACAGCGGCAACACAAACCGATGTATTTGATCAACAAGGTACATATCTAGGGGATAACAGTAACGTACGAGACATCGTCCAACCTG
>NZ_WBYY01000219.1:0-4432 GCF_048985645.1 Exiguobacterium sp. A1_3_1
GGGCTCGGAGATGTGTATAAGAGACAGCTATATAATGGGTCACCTGTGTATTTCCCCGCGTCAATACGTTCAGGCTAGAACGTTCTGCCTGTTCAATGTTTTGGTGCCGCACATACAGATAGGAAATCGATGTCGCGAGGGCAGTCGGAATCAAGATCGCCAGGACGACGAGACGAATCAAACGCGTCCGGATACTTTTCATGAAAGGCGCCCCCATCCTTTTTCTTGTAATCAATCGTATCATAACCTTGAATCCGCTTACATCATTTCCTGATATTCTCTTTCATGATTCCTATAAAAAATTCTTTTTTGTTTCGACTTGATTCCGAATGAATTTTACTATAATATCATCAATGTTCGTTTTTTAATCAATTTGTTATGAAGGTGGTCCTTTTACCCATGTTTAAACTCGCCGCACATCAAACAACCGTAAAACGTGAAATCCAAGCTGGATTCGTGACGTTCATTACGATGGCCTATATTCTGCTCGTCAACCCAACGATTTTAGCAGATGCCGGTATCCCCCAAGCCCAAGCTTTTTCTGCGACGATCATCGCGACATTGATCGGTACGCTTCTGATGGGGCTTTATGCGAATCTACCAATCGCAGTCGCACCTGGAATGGGACTCAATGCGTATTTTACTTATACACTTGTCGTTGGTGAGAAGATTCCATATCAGACAGCACTCTCAGTTGTCTTCGTCGCTGGTGTCATTTTCTTATTGTTATCACTCTCACCGATTCGTACGAAGCTGATTGAAATCATTCCGATGACATTAAAGCTTGCGATCACAGGTGGAATCGGTCTCTTCATTGCTTCACTCGGTCTCAAGATGTCAGGAATTCTAGTCGCTAGTGAAGATACACTCGTCACGATTGGCGCATTGACGTCACCAGAAGCATTGATCACACTCATCGGATTATTAGTTGCAGCGATCTTGACAATCAAACGTGTACCAGGTGCTATTTTATATGCCATGATCCTCTCTGGATTGATTGCATTCCTGACAGGTGAATTGAAGTTTTCCGATTCCTTCGTTGCGTTACCGACGTTACCAGAAGGATTGATCATCACGAATCCGTTCAACGCCATTCAAGACGTGTTCCAATACGGTCTGTTCAGCGGTGTCCTCTCCTTCGTTCTCGTGACGATGTTTGATACGACAGGTACGATGGTCGCTGTCGGAGAACAGGCTGGATTGATTGAAAAAGATGGATCATTGAAAAACAGCGAACGTGCCCTATTATCTGATTCGACTGCGATGGTCGCTGGTTCATTATTCGGAACAAGTCCTACAACGGCTTACGTAGAATCTGCAGCGGGTGTCGCTGCTGGTGGACGGACTGGACTCACATCCGTGACGGTCGGGATTCTATTCGCATTATCTGCCGTCTTTGGACCGTTCGTTCAATCGATTTCGAGCGTCCCTGCGATTACTGCGCCCGCATTGATCTTAGTCGGTGCCTTCATGATTCAAAACATCAAGCAGATTCCATGGGATGACTTCAGCGAAGCTTTCACGGCTTTCCTCGTCATCTTGATCATGCCATTATCCGGTAGTATCGCAACCGGTATCGCATTCGGTTTCATCGTCTATCCGATCATGAAAGCTATCCAAAAAGAGCGTGTCCACCCACTCATCTATGTGTTCGCGCTTCTCTTCTTCATCCAATTATTCTTCTTATAATAAAAAACATGCCTGTTCCGTCAGTTAGTCGGAACAGGCATGTTTTTTAAATCACTTCTTATTTCTTCATTTTATCCCATGTTTTTGTGAAGTCCTGCAGCATCTCATCAGCTGTTTTTTGCTTACCAACGTATGCTTGCATGATCGCTCCGAACTCGTTTACAGCACCATCCGGATACTTGAACCAGTTCCATGAGATGGTTTTTCCATCTTTCGAGTACGCTTGAATATCATCTGCAAGCGGTCCTAAATCCTTCGCTTCGATTGATTTGAAGGCAGGGATGAATTTAAATTTATTGACCATGTAGTCTTTTCCTGTGTCAGACGTCGCCATCCACTCGAGGAATTTCTTCGCTTCTGCTTTGTTCTTCGAGTTCTTATTGACGACCCAGTTGTTTGGTACGCCGACAGGCAGACGATCCATTTTTTCTTTATCATCATTGATCGGCATCGGGATGAAGCCCATGTTGATGTCCGGATTGACATCCGTGATCAATTGTTGTGCCCAGTTCCCTTGTTGGATCATCGCTGTCTTACCTTCAGCAAACTGAGAGACTTGTGTATTATAGTCTGTCGTTAACGGATTTTTATTTCCATACTCAATCGTCAAATCAAATAGATTCATGAATTCCTTGAACTGTTTATTGTCCTCGAACTTCGCTTTTCCAGAGTTGAGATCTGCAATGAACTGATCTGGATCATCCTGTTGTGCGACCGGAATGTTTAAAAGGTGATTTCCAAGAACCCACCACTCCCCGTATCCGATCGAGAACGGTGTCACTCCATCTGCTTTCAGCTTCTTAGAAGCTTCCGTCAATTCCGTTAATGTTTTTGGAAGTTCCGTGATACCGGCTTTTTTGAAGATATCTTTATTGTAGATAAAGCCATATCCCTCAAGGTTCATTGGCATACCATACAATTTACCATCAATCGTCATTGGCTCTTTTGATAGATCCGTTAAATCACCGACCCACTTTTCATCTGACAAATCTTCTAACTTATCCTGCCATGTTTTTGCTTCCGTAAAGCCACCATTGTTAAAGACATCTGGTTCATTACCTGAAGCGAACTGTGATTTCAGAGCCGCGCCATAGTCCGATCCACCACCGACTGTTTGCACGACGACTTTCGTCCCAGTTTCTTTTTCATACGCTTTTGCCATCTTTTCCATGTCTTTTGCGATTTCAGCCTTGAATTGGAATACGTTGAGCGTCTTACCGTCTTTTGAACCACTATCTTTCGAGTCATCGCTATTCAATGTACCGCCACCACATGCTGCCAAAGCGACGACCATCGCCGTCGTGACGACAGGTAATGCTGCCCATCTTCTTTTACGCATTCGGATTCCCTCCCTGATTTCGTTTCATTTCGTGCTACATCTTCACAATAAATGAAAACGCTTGCAATGAAGAGAGAGAAAGTTGTCCGGTGTGGTGGAAAATATTGAACAATCGTTATCCGAGTCTTTTCATCGGAATTGTTGTATCATGAAACTAGAGATTCTTTTATGAATAGGAGTTTGATGCCATGTCCTTGCAACTCACGATTTTATTGATTGGTATATTGCTGTTTGCCGCCGTGTGGACGACGAAGTTATCAAGTCGTCTGAATATTCCTGCTCTACTGATTTTTATCGCTCTTGGTATGATTGCCGGAAGCGACATTACCGGGTTCATTCGTTTTGACGATGCAGAACTGGCTCAGCTTCTCGGAACTGTCGCCCTCATCATCATCTTATTCGAAGGTGGTCTGCAAACGGTTTGGAAGGAAGTGCGTCATGAATTAGCCCCTTCCCTCTCGCTTGCGACGTTCGGGGTCTTCATCGCTACATCCATCGTTGCCGTTGCTTCCCATTATATTCTAGGGTTTAGTTGGGCGAATGCTTTTTTACTCGGGGCAATCGTTGGTTCGACGGATGCCGCTGCCATCTTTTCTGTCTTGAGTGGTCAGCCGATTCGACGAAAAGTCGGATCAACACTTGAAGTCGAGTCCGGTACGAATGACCCGATGGCCGTCTTTTTGACTGTCTTGTTCCTTGAGTTCGTGACGAACCCTGAAGAAGCATCGCTCTTATCGGGACTTGGATCACTCGTTTGGGAAATGGCGATGGGACTTCTAATTGGTTTGTTCATCGGATGGGCAGCTTCGACATTGATCAATCGGATCGATTTGTCCTCTTCTAGCTTTTATCCAATCATGCTCATGTCGTTTGCTTTCCTGTCTTTCGGTTTAGCTGATACGTTCCATGCAAGTGGATTTTTAGCCGTTTATGTCACAGCGATCTACATCAGTAATCATGAACTCGTCTATCGACAGACACTCGTTCGTTTTACGATGAGTATGGCGCATCTTGCTCAAATCGGAATGTTCATCGTGCTCGGTCTGCTTGTCTTTCCGAAACAATTGCTCGATGTCCAGGTCATCCTATCTTCCATTGCGCTGGCGCTGATCTTAATTTTCATCGCTCGTCCTTTGTCAGTCTGGGTGAGTCTTCTTCCGTTTCGTTATTCGTGGCAAGAGAAGGTCTTCATTTCCTTTGCTGGCCTAAAAGGAGCGGTACCAATCATTCTCGCGACATACCCTCTCGTTGCGGATATCGAGAATGCATCGATGATCTTCAATATCGTGTTTTTCACAGTCTTACTATCTACGCTAATTCAAGGGAGTATGTTGACGTTTCTTTCCGAGCGATTACGACTGAACGAAACACAGACTTCTGCTATTCATACGGTCATTGAATTCA
>NZ_WBYY01000220.1:0-4402 GCF_048985645.1 Exiguobacterium sp. A1_3_1
AGGACGTTGCCAGGCACTTGACCGATCTGCAGATTGCAGGTCGGTCTTTTTGTGTTTTCTAAAAAGCCTTATCAGTTGCATTTCTTTTTTTAGATGATTACTATTAAATCAAACAATAGTCAAAGATGGTCAGAGAGGTGGTGCCAATGCAAAACATCACAGATATCATCGAAGCCTATTTAAAGCAAATTTTACACGACGAAAAGACGATTGAAATCAAACGTCAAGAAATTGCACAGCGTTTTGACTGTGTTCCATCACAAATCAACTACGTCATCAATACTCGTTTTACAGTCGAAAAGGGTTATTTTGTTGAAAGTAAACGGGGTGGCGGTGGATACATTCGAATTCAAAAAATCGTTGTGCTCGATAGTCACGATCTATTAGACGAAGTCAGTTCATGGATCGGTGATCATTTGACGGAACAAGCTGCAGAAGATTATTTGATTCGTTTGATGAACGAACAATTACTGACGCGGCGGGAAGCTATTTTGATTCAATCGCTGTTGCAAAAAGAGAGTTTGCCAATGGCGGTCGAAGATCAACACCGGATGCGTGCCCACTTGATGCGGACGCTTCTTCAAACCATGAAGCGACTCTAGTCGTCGGACATTGGAGGAATGCACGATGCGTTGTCAACGATGTGGCGAACGAGAAGCAATCGTCCGTGTCAAACTTCCACAAGAATCGGAAACCGATGAAAAATTCTTATGCTCGGTTTGTGTGCGGGAGTTAGCACGTGAATATCAAGGGACGGCGTGTCCGTCTTGCGGTATGACCCGTCAACAATTGCTTCATCTTCGTAAAGTCGGTTGCCCGACTTGTTATTCATTTTTTAAAGACGAAGTCGACGGTATGGTTCGTCAGTTCCAACACGGTCATACGCAACATTATGGCTCACGACCTGATGAGGAATCCGTTGAAAAACGATTGAACCAGCAGCTCAGTCGACTCAAAGAACAGCTCAACCGCAAAATCTTAGCAGAAGATTATGAAGAAGCAGAAGTCATAAAACAACAGATTGAGAGTGTCGAGGAGGATTTGCGTCATGTTTGAAGAGTTGCTCCAACACCCTTTAAGCGAATCGATGAATCAATCTTCTCCTTTTGACGACATCGTCGTTTCGACACGGATCCGATTGGCGCGTAATACGACACGTTACCCGTTCTCAACGATGTTGTCAGAAGCACAAGCCAATGCACTCATTGAAGAGACAGAACGCCAACTAAACGGGATGAAAGGGTTCCGGTTTGGTCGCGTCGATCAAGCAGATGTCCTGACGCGAACCGCTTTAGTAGAAAAGCATCTAATCAGTCCAGCGTTAGCGAGTCATCCGCGGACAGGACTCTTCATTAGTGAGGATGAGCAGATCAGTGTCATGGTAAACGAAGAGGATCATTTCCGAATCCAGACGTTATTACCGGGACTTCAACTTGAAGAAGCGTTTCGGATCGCAAAACAAGTCGATCGCTTGATCAGTGAACGATTTAAAATTGCTTTTGATGACACGCTCGGTTATTTAACGACGTGTCCGAGTAACGTCGGAACAGGTCTTCGTGCTTCCGTGATGTTGCACTTACCGGGACTGGTCCTGACGAATCAGATTCAAGGCTATATCAAACACTTACGACAGCTCGGATTCGCGATTCGTGGGCGTTACGGCGAGGGAAGCGATGCCTCTGGTCGCATGTTCCAACTTTCGAACCAACGGACGCTTGGGGCAAGTGAGGATATGCTGATCACGGACTATCAATTTGCCGTCGAAGCATTAATTGAAGCAGAACAGGCAGCACGAAAAGGATTATTGGAGATGTATCAAGAAGAACTAGAGGACAGACTATATCGTTCCTACGGTATCCTGACATCAGCTCGACTGATTACAGCGCGGGAAGCAACGGAACGACTATCGGATGTTCGCTTAGCAGACAGTCTGGGACTAGAGGTCAATCTTCCTCCAAATCTTTTTCATCAACTGCTCGTTTCATTACAAACAGGTTTTCTACAAAAGCATTTCGGGAAACAATTAACATCTAGAGAACGGGACATCGAACGGGCGAAACGAATCCGGACGATGTTAACCGAACAGACAAACAGGGATCACACACAAGGAGGTTTTGCATAATGATGTTTGGACGATTCACAGAACGTGCACAACGTGTATTGGCACTTGCTCAAGAAGAGGCAGTACGGTTGGGGCACCACAATATCGGAACAGAACACATTTTACTCGGACTTGTACGTGAAGGAGACGGAATCGCTGCGAAAGCCTTAACAGCACTCGGTCTCAGTTCAGATAAAATTCAGATGGAAGTCGAAGCATTAATCGGTCGCGGACAAGATGGTGCAACGACGATTCACTATACACCACGTGCGAAAAAAGTCATCGAGTTATCAATGGATGAGGCACGTAAACTAGGTCACTCTTACGTTGGAACAGAACACCTCTTGCTCGGATTGATTAGAGAAGGAGAGGGCGTTGCTGCTCGTGTCTTGAATAACTTGGGTATCAGTCTTTCAAAAGCCCGTCAGCAAGTACTCCAGTTGCTCGGGAACAGCGAAACGACAGCAAACGCGTCGCAAGCAGGTTCAGGTGTCGCAACACCAACACTTGATGGTCTTGCTCGTGATTTGACACAACAAGCGCGCGAAACACGTCTTGATCCAGTTATCGGTCGTGCGAAAGAAATTCAACGTGTCATCGAAGTCTTGAGCCGCCGGACGAAAAATAACCCGGTCTTGATCGGGGAACCAGGGGTCGGTAAAACGGCTGTCGTCGAAGGTCTCGCTCAACAAATCATCAACAATGAAGTACCGGAGACGTTACGCAATAAACGTGTTATGGTACTCGACATGGGGACACTTGTCGCTGGTACGAAATACCGTGGTGAATTCGAAGATCGTTTGAAAAAGGTCATGGATGAGATTCGTCAAGCGGGGAACATCATTCTCTTCATTGATGAGTTGCATACATTGATCGGAGCGGGTGGAGCAGAAGGTGCGATCGATGCATCGAACATCCTTAAACCATCGCTCGCACGAGGCGAACTCCAGTGTATCGGAGCAACGACTCTTGATGAGTACCGGAAATACATCGAAAAAGATGCGGCACTCGAACGTCGTTTCCAACCGATCCAAGTCGCAGAGCCAACAACGGATGAAGCAACACAAATCCTATTTGGTCTTCGCGATCGTTATGAAGCACACCACCGTGTGACGATCACAGACGAAGCGATTCAAGAAGCCGTCACCTTGTCGGATCGATACATTTCGGATCGTTTCCTTCCGGATAAAGCGATCGATTTGATTGATGAAGCAGCATCGAAAGTTCGGTTGCGTTCATACACAGCACCACCGAACTTAAAAGAAGTCGAAGCAAAACTCGAAGGCATCCGCAAGGACAAGGACGAAGCGGTCCAAAGCCAAGAGTTCGAAAAAGCAGCAAGCCTCCGCGATACGGAACAAAAATTACGCGATGAGCTTGAGCGTTTGAAAGAGGAATGGCAGAATAAACAAGGCAACGAAAAACTTGAAGTCACAAAAGATGACATCGCACAAGTCGTTGCCAACTGGACAGGTGTACCGGTCACGAAGATCGCGGAAGAAGAGACGGATCGTCTCCTTCGCCTCGAAGAAATCCTTCACGATCGTGTCATCGGACAAAATGAAGCCGTTAAATCAATTTCAAAAGCCATCCGTCGGGCACGTGCTGGACTGAAAGATCCAAAACGTCCGATTGGTTCGTTCATCTTCCTCGGTCCTACTGGGGTTGGTAAAACAGAACTCGCCCGTGCGGTTGCCGAAGCGATGTTCGGAGATGAGGATGCGATCATCCGGATCGACATGTCAGAGTACATGGAGAAACATGCAACGAGCCGTCTCGTCGGTTCACCTCCAGGATATGTCGGTTACGAAGAAGGCGGTCAATTAACGGAAAAAGTTCGCCGGAAACCATACTCAGTCATCTTACTTGATGAAATCGAGAAGGCGCACCCGGAAGTCTTCAACATTCTCTTGCAAGTACTTGATGATGGACGCTTAACAGACTCGAAAGGTCGGACGGTTGATTTCCGTAACACGATCATCGTCATGACATCGAACGTCGGTGCAAGTGCCCTTAAACGTAATAAATATGTCGGATTCGCTGTTTCTGAAGATACGGATCGCGAATACAAAGACATGAAAGATAAAGTCATGGAAGAACTCAAACGGGCGTTCCGTCCAGAGTTCTTGAACCGAATTGATGAAACGATCGTCTTCCACTCACTCGAGAAACAACACATCGAAGAGATTGTGAAGTTGATGGCGAAAACCCTTGAAAAACGTTTGGCTGAACAGGAAATTCATTTCGAATTGACACCAGCTGCCCTCTCGAAGATTGCCGATATCGGATACGATCCAGAGT
>NZ_WBYY01000221.1:0-4392 GCF_048985645.1 Exiguobacterium sp. A1_3_1
TCTCGTGGGCTCGGAGATGTGTATAAGAGACAGGATTAAAGCAACTTTCCAATTCAAGACTTGTTCAGTGTAATGATTCACCGCATTTTGAACTCTTTTCGAGAAGTCGTATTTCTTCTGTAATTCAGAATCAGACTCTATATTTTCTCCAAGACGTCTTAATTCATGCATCAATTTTGTGAGTTCTTCTTTAATTTGATTCACTTTATTTCTTCTTACACGACGAGTTTTCTCTTTGTCACCTACGTCGCGATTTAACACCTCAATTTCGCGTTCAATTTCAGAAGCATCTACCGCAGATGGTGCCAAACTCACTCTTCGATTTAAATTTTTCAAATCATTTTCGTACTTTGAAATGTTTCGAATTACATTCTTTATTTGATCAGCCTTAGCATTTGAAGCTAAATTCGACAACATTTTTTTTGTATCGTTTGTAATATCATGAAGTACTTCTACTTCTTCAATTTTTGAAATGTTGTGATCTTCCATCCAAATAGTTTTTCCTAGTTCTTGAATTTGAACAAGCTGTTGTTCCGTTAAAGCAGGGCTTAAGGGCTTTGCCAGTAATTGATTCATGAACTCTTCATAAGGCTTTAATGCAGCTGTTGAACGAATCACCTTTTCTTGAGCAAGTTGTTCTTCATTTAAGCGTTTAGATAAAAGATTTATTTTATCCTTCAGGATAGTTGGAATAATATTTTTTTTATAGAGCGTATTTAAATTGTTTTTTTCGTTTTTCAATCGTTCTTCCAACTGACTGATTTCTTTAACAATCACATCACGCGTATCTCTATTTTTCATCAAAATATCATTTCTCTGCTTACGCAAATCCGATAATTTTGTATTACGTCCGCTTAAGTACATATCTACTCTTTCCAACTTCTCTTCTGCTTCTTTTAACTCTGTTTTCAGTGCTCCTACCATTTTGTTTATATGATTCACTTTTGCTGAGTCAGCCATTTTTGCTAGCGATCTCTCGTAATCTTTTACAATAAAATCAATATCACTTTTTAGATTATCGTAAAACATTAATCCAATCATTCTATTGATTGCATCTTTAAATTTTGTCGAGTTTCTAGAAGCAACTAATGTACTAATCTCTTCACCATCAAATATAAAGTATGGTGATGATTCCAATGGAAGCCAACCATCAATCAAGCGATTAAAGGTATCTAAATTATTATTAGTAATAATATTGTTGCTGATAGGTCTGACCGAGCCATTTCTTCTTTTAATCAATGTTCTCGTTTCACTGATCATTCTTTTGGCATTATCATATTGCCAAACTAATTTAATAGTATGCGTATAATCACTATCAACAGAAAGCGTTAGCTCTGCGCTAGACTCTCGACCACCCTCAGAAAAAAAGCGATTATTAATCGTATTTGCAAATTGTTCTTTATATTCAAGATCAGTCATATTTCTTTTACCATACAATAAAACGCGTAAAGCTTTTAAAATTGTAGTTTTACCAGCACCATTCATTCCGCCTACTAAGATGATATTTTCTTCAGACTGAACAGGCATTTTAAAATTTAATGTCTGTTTCCCATAATATGTTTTATAGTTATTTAACTTCAACTCAATAAAATCAACCGCTTGAACTTGGAGTTTTAGCGCTGAATCGTCCGATAAAATCTTTTTCTCTTTCGAGTATTGAATAATTTCTTCTTTAATTCGTTGTCTTCTTTTAGCACTTGATCCGTTTTCTGAGTAATGATCAATTTTTGCACTTTGTAAAATTTTATAAAGTGTATTAGGGAAAATATTATTATTAAGAGCCGCTTCTTTAAGAATATCGACTTCTGTTTTACTTTTAAGTGAAGAATCTTGCATTGTTACTACCTCCGTTATCTTTACAAAAAGACTAAATCTTATTACATTAATCAAGAAGTGACTAAACTTATTTTGTAACTTCAAAAAAATTGTATCTATTAACTAATTTTATCATGCGTATTTACATTTTAGTTCATAGATTACCACTATATTTTTCAAATCCCAAAAAAATAATGGAGGTCAACTAATGAATAACTTTAATGCTATAAACACAACGAACGCCCCTGCTGCGATCGGTCCTTACTCGCAAGGCTTTATCGCAAACGGAACACTCTATGCTTCCGGTCAAATCCCGATTGATCCGGCAACAGGTGAACTCGTACCAGGCGGAATCACGGAACAAACGGAACAAGTTATGCGAAACGTCGATGCCATCCTGAAAGAGGCAGGACTAACTCCCGACCGCGTAGTCAAGACAACATGCTACTTAACGAGCATGGAACACTTTGCTTCTTTTAATACGATCTATTCCGATTACTTCGCACCACACAATCACTTCCCAGCTCGGTCTTGTATCGCGGTTAAGGAACTACCAAAAGGTGCATTAGTTGAAGTCGAGATTTTAGCTATACTTTAAAAAAAGCTCCCGCCTAACATTTGTATTACGTAAAGGCGGGGAGTTTTTTAAGAAATTTATTTTTCTTTAAATCTTACTTCATTAATACTGCTTATATAGATAATGTCCCCGTTAGAGATGTTCAAACTATACTTTTGAATTCCATTTTCACCTGATTCATCTAAAATTTCATTCACATTATTCCCAACCTCACTATATACAAAAAAATTACCTGTCCCCGATGGAGTTACATCATATCGTCCTTCTGCTATATCTAATCCGACTTGCCAATAGCCAGGCGTTAATTTATTCATTTTCTCCGTGACAGCTGGTTTAAAGTTAACTGAATTGATTCCTGATATTTCAATTTCAAGTCCCTCATTTATCTGGGTAGTCACACTTTTTACACCAAATTCTTCTGTAGGATCTAGAATCTCGTTTATAGGTATATCGCCTTTAATAAAAAAATTACCTGAATTACTAGCCGTTATTACATATCTACCTACCGGAACATCTTGTCCACCAATAAACTTGCCAGAATTTAAATCAGTTTCACGTGCTGTAGAATTATCTCTTGTCAGTTGATTGTTTTCTTCACTATCACTTGTGTCTTCAGACTCATCTGAAGATTCAGATTCACTAATTTCTTGTGTTTCTTCTATTGATTGTCCTTGTTCTATTTGAGACTTATCTTCACCAATTTCGCTTTGATCAGACGAAAAATTAGACACGAATATGGTGACAAAAATTATTGAACCAACAGTAGAAAAAAATATTCTAACTCCTTTAGTAAATGCTCTCTCCCTCCACATCAAAATTAATCCAACTGGAAAAAACACAAATAATAATATAAGTATGAACAAATCAGATTGAAACACAGTTTTTTTATTCATTTTTATCTCCTTTCAGGAAATCACAAAATAAATAGTTAATATATATTATATAGTATTTTTATTTTACTTTATGTAATTATTTATAATATTATTTTTATAATTTCCTATTTTTTCGATTTATAGGATATTAAAAAATGAGTTTAAGATTAAAAGCATGCAAAAGTTTAAAAATCATTTTAATATAAATAAATTATGGTATTAATTTGGGTTTTATGATAGATTATTATTAATTCTTACTTATTTTATATTAAAATTTGTTATTTATTAAAAAATATAGCATTTTTCCATTTTAATAAGTGTAGGAAATACATAGCAATTCTTATTGAATTCGAAGGGATCGGTTTACCAGCATGAAAAAGCTTCTTAAATTGGTACTTGGTTTGATCATCGCAATCGTCATTCTTATCGTTGCAATGGTCGCATGTACATCATTCTTCGCAAACGAAGTAGACAAAGAGCTCAAAAAAGGAGGAGAAGTCACTGCAGTCGATTCAAAACAGGCTAAAGGCGATAAACAAAAAAATACGCCTAAGCATTTTGCATTCGACGATACGATCAAAGTCGGTGATGTACAGCTCACGATTTCAAAAGCTCAAAACCAGTCTCCTGCTCAATACAGCGAATCAAAAAATGGAAATGTCGTTGTATTTGATGTAACAGCAATCAATAAAGGCGATGATTCTGCTTTCATCGATGATACGGAATTCAACCTCTATATTAATGATGAACAAGTCGATTCTTATTTCGGAGATGACATGGCAATCAGTGGTGATTTAAACAAAGGTAAGACGTTAAAAGGTAAACTCTTTTACGATGCACCAAAAGGTCAGTCCCTCGAACTTATCTACAAACCTTCTTTCTCATGGAACGATAACGAAGTCGTCTTTAAAGGTAAAAATTAATGAGTAAGCGCTCCTAGTTTTAAGGAGCGCTTTTACTTTGTTTTGCTCGTCGTTGAATCGCATGCATCACGATTGGTATTTGTACAACCAGATTCAAGATACTTACTCCGATCACTAGTTGACTGACCGTCAATGGATTGAAGTACCCTTCGCCATATCCTCTCCCTACGCCTGTCTCTTATACACATCTCCGAGCCCACGAGAC
>NZ_WBYY01000222.1:0-4365 GCF_048985645.1 Exiguobacterium sp. A1_3_1
GCCCTTGATCTTGATCATGAGCTGAATGTCATCCTCTTCGTTGGTGTCAACGGGGTCGGTAAGACGACGACGATCGGAAAACTTGCGAACCGCTTAAAACAAGAAGGCAAGAGCGTCATGTTAGCAGCGGGAGATACGTTCCGGGCTGGTGCGATCGATCAACTGCAAGTCTGGGGCGAACGCTCCGGTGTACCGGTCATTCGTCAAGGCGAAGGCTCCGATCCGGCTGCTGTCGTTTATGACGCCGTCCAAGCAGCGAAAGCACGTAAGGTCGACGTCCTGATTTGTGATACGGCAGGACGCCTACAAAACAAAGTCAACCTGATGAACGAGCTCGAAAAGGTCAAACGCGTCATCGAACGTGAAATTCCTGGTGCACCCCATGAAGTATTGTTGGCGCTTGACGCGACAACAGGGCAAAACGCGATGGTGCAGGCAAAAGCCTTCAAACAAGCGACGAACGTCAGCGGAATCGTCTTGACGAAGCTTGACGGCACAGCAAAAGGCGGGATTGTTCTTGCAATCAAGAACGAGCTGAATCTGCCGGTTAAGTTCGTGGGTCTCGGTGAAAAGATCGATGATTTACAACCGTTTGACGCAGAACAATTCGTGTATGGACTGTTCGGCGATGTCTTTGAAGAAAAAGAAAACGTCGAGACGGAAGAAAGCGCGGAATAAGCGACGTTTCATGTAAAGAAAAAAACTTGACAACACACTGTGAGGGCTGTACTATACTATCTGTAAAGGAATTTCACTTAACATTGCGGAGGTGCTCGGATGACACTTGATAAAACGAACCGGATGAATTATCTGATTGACTTTTATCAGGAGCTTTTGACGCCAAAACAACGGAATTACATGTCACTCTATTACTTAGATGACTTTTCCTTAGGTGAGATCGCCGATGAGTTTGAAGTCAGCCGACAAGCAGTCTACGACAACATAAAACGCACGGAAGCCATGCTCGAGCAGTATGAAGAACGACTATCGCTGTTCAAGAAACACGAACGGCGAAAGCAGTTACTCGATCAGCTGAAGCAATGCGACCTTCCGGGTGAAGCCCTAGTGATCATTGAGACATTGGAGCAATTAGAGTAGGAGGCATTCTTAATGGCATTCGAAGGATTATCGGAACGGCTTCAAGCCAGTCTCGCTAAAATGCGAGGTAAAGGTAAGATTTCTGAAGCAGACGTCAAAGAGATGATGCGCGAAGTTCGCTTAGCGCTACTCGAAGCCGACGTCAACTTCAAGGTCGTCAAACAATTCGTAAATGATGTAAAGGAACGCGCCGTCGGACAGGATGTCATGACGTCTTTGACGCCAGGACAACAAGTCGTCAAAATCGTCCACGATGAATTGACGAATCTGATGGGTGCAGAAGTGTCACCGTTGACGCTTGCGAACCGTCCTCCGACCGTCATCATGATGACCGGTCTGCAAGGGGCAGGTAAAACAACGACAACGGGTAAACTTGCCAATCATTTACGTAAAAAACATAATCGTAGTCCTTTGCTTGTTGCGGCGGATATTTATCGTCCGGCAGCAATCAAACAATTAGAGACACTCGGAAAACAATTGGAGTTACCGGTCTTCTCGATGGGAGATCAGGTTAGTCCACAAGAAATCGTTACCGGTGCACTCGATTATGCAAAAGAGCATCATCACGATATCGTGTTGATCGATACGGCAGGTCGCTTACACGTCGATGAGGAACTGATGCAGGAACTCGTTGATGTTAAGGAGATCGCCAAACCGCATGAAATCTTCCTTGTCGTCGATTCGATGACGGGTCAGGATGCCGTCAACGTCGCAGAGAGCTTCAACGAGAAGCTTGGCGTAACGGGAGTCGTTCTGACGAAGCTCGACGGAGATACGCGAGGTGGTGCAGCACTCTCCATCAAGGCAGTCACCGGAGCACCGATTAAGTTCGTCGGTCTTGGAGAGAAGCTCGATGCCATCGAACCATTCTATCCCGAGCGGATGGCGTCTCGGATTCTAGGCATGGGAGACATGCTGACACTGATTGAAAAAGCAGAGTCACAAATGGACGCTACGCGTGCCAAAGAGTTAGAAAGCAAAATGCGCGATGCATCGTTTACATTCGATGATTTCATCGAGCAGTTGCAGCAAGTGAAACAGATGGGTCCACTCGACGAACTGTTGGGAATGATCCCTGGGGCAGGTAAAGGGAAGATGAAGGGGTTGAAAAACGCCCAAATCGATGAGAAGCAACTCGTGTATGTCGAAGCGATCATCCAATCGATGACGAAACGAGAGCGGACTGAACCTGAAATCTTGAATGCGAGCCGTCGTAAGCGGATTGCCCGTGGTAGCGGACGCAGTATCCAAGAAGTCAACCGCCTCATTAAACAGTTCGAAGACATGCGGAAAATGATGAAACAATTTTCCGGACAGATGGGCAAAGGGAAAAAGAAAGGCTTTGGCCTTCCATTCTTTTAAAAGTCTTTTCTCTTTTGCTGTAACGTTGTATACTAATGAAGTTGTCAATTTGACTAAACGAAAAAATCATTTATTATTTGGAGGGACTTACGAATGGCAGTTAAAATTCGTCTTAAGCGCATGGGCGCAAAAAAATCACCTTTCTACCGTGTGGTAGTAGCAGACTCACGTGCACCACGTGATGGTCGTTTCATCGAGCAAATCGGATACTACAATCCAGTTGCTAAACCAGAAGCAGAAGTTAAAATCAACGAAGAGCTAGCTCTTAAATGGCTCTCTGAAGGTGCTAAACCTTCGGACACAGTTCGTAACCTCTTCTCACAAGCTGGTATCATGGAGAAATTCCACAACGCGAAACTCGCGAAGTAAGACGTTAGGAGGTGAGCGAAAGCTTACCTCCTTTTTTTAATTCAAGAAAGGAAGTGAAACATATGGAATGGTTGGAAATTGCGAAAATCGCCAACACGCACGGTCTAAAAGGGGAATTGAAGCTACTTGCAAGCACGGACTTCCCGGAAGAACGCTTTAAGGTCGGAAAAGAAGTCTTTCTCGGCTCTGAAGGCACGTATACACCGGTAACGATCAGTGGCTACCGGAAGCATAAACAATTCATCATGGTGACGTTCAAAGGGATGCATCATATCAATGACGTCGAGAAGTACAAAGGATTGAAGCTCTATGTCCACGCAGAAGACTTACAGGACTTAGACGAGCATGAATTTTACTATCATGAGATCATCGGTTGTACGGTTTATGACGGTGAGACGAAAATCGGAGTCGTATCCGACATTCTCGAAACGGGCGCAAATGACGTCTGGACGATCAAACGTGACGGAAAAAAAGACGTCCTGATTCCGTATATCGAACAAGTCGTCGCTTCCGTCGACGTCGAACAGAAACGCATTCAGATCACGCCGCTTCCGGGACTGATCGAAGAATGAACATCCGTGTATTGACGTTGTTTCCAGAAATGTTTTCAGCGCTTGACCATTCGATTGTCAAGCGAGCGCAAGACGATCAACACGTCATACTTGAAACCATCAATTTTCGAGATTTTTCAACGAATCGACATGGTAAGGTCGATGATTATCCGTATGGTGGAGGAGCGGGCATGCTGTTGACACCTCAACCCGTCTTCGATGCGATGGCAAGTCTACCGGAACGAAAACGACGAATCATCGTCATGACACCGACCGGTAAACGGTTTTCGCAACGAATGGCGGAAGAGTGGGCAAACGAAGAAGAATTGGTCTTCTTATGTGGTCACTATGAGGGGTTTGATCAGCGAATCCATGATCAGTTGGTGACGGATGAGGTTTCGCTCGGAGATTTCGTCTTGACGGGAGGAGAACTCGCTGCGATGACGATGATTGACGCCGTCGTCCGCCTCTTACCGGACGTCCTCGGTGCGTCTGCGAGTCACGAAGATGATTCCTTCTCAACAGGACTTCTCGAATACCCGCACTATACACGTCCGGCAGAATATAAAGGGTACCGAGTACCCGATGTTTTGTTATCAGGCAACCATGCCCGGATTGAAAAATGGCGACGGGAACAGTCGCTGAAGCGGACATATGAGCGGCGCCCTGATCTTCTCGTGGATGCATCGTTAACGAATGAAGATCAGCGTTATTTAGACTCGATTTCAGGATTGTCAAACGACTGAATCTATGATAAGTTAAAACATGTGGCAAAAGCCACCCATTAACGATGTTCCGCTGTCGGATGCTTGAAGCAAATGAAGATAAGAACATTGGTGAAAAAAGGAGAAATCATTCATGAACACACAACAATTGTTCCGTGAACTTACACAAGAACAAATCAAGTCAGACGTCCCTGCGTTCCGTCCTGGGGATACAGTCCGTGTACACGTTAAAGTCGTCGAGGGTACGCGTGAGCGTATTC
>NZ_WBYY01000223.1:0-4279 GCF_048985645.1 Exiguobacterium sp. A1_3_1
TTAGTCTCGTGGGCTCGGAGATGTGTATAAGAGACAGGTATAAAGTACCCATCATTTTGATGCATAACCGGGAGACGGCGCATGGGACAGATATGCTGGCAGAAGTCCGGGCTGACCTTGAGGAATCGATTCGGTTAGCAAAACAGGCAGGCGTAGCGGAAGAGCATATTTGGCTCGACCCTGGGATTGGATTCATGAAGACGCATGAAGAGAACTTGTACCTGATGCGTCATCTATCGATCGTAACGGACTTCGGGTATCCGGTTTTACTCGGAACGTCCCGTAAATCGATGATCGGACTTGCGCTCGGATTACCGACAGAAGAACGACTCGAAGGAACGATTGCGACGGTGTGTTACGGAATTCAACAAGGATGTGACTGGATGCGTGTGCATGACGTCAAAGAAGTCAAACGGGCAGCGCAGATGATGGACATCATGTTGGCTGCGACGAAGGGGGAATAACGGTGGATCGAATTCATGTAACAGGAATGCGTTTTTATGGGTACCACGGTGTATTCGCAGAAGAGACGAAACTCGGTCAACGCTTCAATGTCGACTTATCGATCGGACTTGCATTGGCAGAAGCCGGTCGGACGGATGATTTGACGAAAAGTGTCAATTACGCCGAATTGTATGAAGCGACGAAACGTGTCGTCGAAGGAGAACCGCTCCAACTCGTCGAAGCCTTGGCGGACCGTATTGCAAAAGCAGTATTTGCGTTAGACGAACAAATTCAAGAAGCGTCGATCAAGGTCATCAAACCGGATCCGCCGATTGCCGGTCATTATGAACATGTGGCGGTCGAGATCAATCGCCTTCGGGAGGACTATGCATGAAGGAAGCTTACATTGCACTCGGCTCGAACATCGGCGATAAAGCGGCTCACTTAAGAGCAGCGATTGCTCGCCTGAGAGCCTTATCGTCCGTTCATGACGTAAAGACCTCTTCCATTTATGAGACGGTACCTGTCGGGTATCTCGAGCAGGATTTATTCTATAATATGGTCGTCGCGATTCAAACGACGGATGAGGCATCTGTCTTACTTGGGCGACTGCAGGAAATTGAACAGCTAGAAGGACGCGAGCGTTTGTTCAAAAATGGACCACGAACGCTTGACTTAGATATTTTGCTATATGAGGAAGAACGCATTGACCTCGAAGGATTAACCGTTCCGCATCCGCGGATGCAAGAGCGGGCATTCGTCCTCGCACCATTACGTGAACTCGCAGCAACATGCGTCATACCCGGTCTTGAGCAAAGTGTCGAGCAGTTGTATCAGCAGTTACCAGAGACAGAACGAAACGGTGTACGACGGTTAGGTGGGCTTTTAGAAGCGGAGGAACAATAATGGAATTTAACATTGGTGATGTCAAACTGAAGAATCAAGTCATCTTGGCACCGATGGCAGGCGTCTGTAATCCGGCGTTTCGGTTAATCGCAAAGGAGTTTGGTGCAGGACTCGTCTGTGCGGAGATGGTCAGCGATAAAGGGATCTTGTACGAAAACGAACGGACGCTTCAGATGCTGTACGTGGATGAGCGGGAAAAACCGCTCAGTCTTCAAATCTATGGCGGTTCAAAAGAGACACTCGTTCAAGCGGCACGATATGTCGAAGCGAACACGAATGCCGACATCATTGACATCAACATGGGCTGTCCCGTCCCGAAAGTCACGAAAAGCGATGCTGGAGCGAAATGGTTGCTTGATCCAGATAAGGTATATGAGATGGTTCATGCGGTGACGCAAGCGATCGATAAACCCGTTACTGTTAAGATGCGGACCGGCTGGGACAGCCATCACATCTATTGTGTCGATAATGTCAAAGCAGCAGAAGCGGGTGGGGCGAAAGCTGTAGCCATCCACGGGCGGACACGTTCGCAAAAGTATGAAGGGGTCGCAGACTGGAACATCATTGGCGAAGCGAAAAAAGCGGTCAACATCCCAATCATCGGAAATGGAGATGTTCAGACGCCGCAAGATGCAAAACGGATGATTGATGAGATCGGCGTCGACGGTGTCATGATCGGACGGGCCGCTCTCGGGAACCCGTGGATGTTGTATCAGACGATCCAGTACCTCGAATCAGGAACGCTTCCAGCAGAACCGACGGCGCGTGAGAAGATTGATATTTGTCTCTTGCATGCCACACGACTAGTCGCGCTAAAGGGAGAAGAACTCGCCGTACGCGAAATGCGGACACATGTCGCCTGGTATTTGAAAGGAATGAAGGGGAACGGTCGCGTTCGCAATGCGTTATTCAATATCGACACACACGCAGGACTCGTCGAACTGTTACAGCAGTACTTGCAGACACTCGAAGAAGACGTAGCATATGCCTAACAGGTAAAGTATAGTCGGACAGCGTCGTTTTGTGGTACGCTAGTTGCATTGAAGATGAGCGTATCGGTTTTCTAAAGGGCTGTCGGTCATTCCGGCAGCTTTTTATTCGAGAGAATCGTCGTGAACCATTATTAAAAGGAGTGAAGAGAGTGAGTCAGGATATGGAAATGAACGATCAAATGCAGGTGCGTCTCGGTAAGATGAACGCCATGCGTGAACAAGGTCTCGATCCATTCGGCGCACGTTTTGAACGTTCGACGGATACCGCGAGCATTCGTGCATCGTTTGGTGAACATACAAAAGAAGAGTTGGCTGAACTGAAACCGGAAGTTGCCATCGCGGGTCGTGTCATGACGACACGTCGTAAAGGGAAGGTTGGCTTTACGAACGTTCAGGATGTACAAGGTCAAATTCAGTTGTATGTCCGTAAAGATGATGTCGGTGAAGAGGCGTATGAGATCTATAAGACATGTGACTTAGGTGACATCGTTGGGATCCAAGGATACGTGTTCAAAACGAATGTTGGTGAACTCTCTGTTCACGTCACAGCATTTACGTTATTAACAAAAGCATTACGTCCGCTTCCGGATAAATATCACGGATTAAAAGATATCGAGCAACGCTATCGTCAGCGTTACCTCGACCTCATTACGAACCAAGAATCACGTGAGACATTCATCGCGCGGAGTAAAGTCATTCGTGGAATTCGTCAATATCTCGATAACCTCGGATACTTGGAAGTCGAAACACCAATGTTGCATACGATTGCGGGTGGAGCATCGGCTCGTCCGTTCATCACGCATCATAATGCACTCGACATGACGCTTTACATGCGGATTGCGATCGAGCTCCATTTGAAACGTTTGATCGTCGGTGGACTTGAGAAAGTCTACGAAATCGGTCGTGTGTTCCGTAATGAAGGAATCTCAACACGCCATAACCCAGAGTTTACGATGATCGAACTCTATGAAGCGTATGCGGATTATAAAGACATCATGAACTTAACAGAGAACCTGATCGCTCACGTCGCACAAGAAGTACTCGGTACGACACAAGTCACTTACGGAGAAGACGTCATCGACCTATCTGTCGGTTGGAAACGAGCACACATGGTCGATCTTGTTAAAGAAGCGACAGGTGTCGACTTCTTTGAACAGATTTCAAACGAACGTGCTCTCGAACTAGCGCATGAACACGGTGTTGAAGTCCAGTCGCACATGACGACGGGACATATCTTGAATGAGTTCTTCGAACAAAAAGTAGAAGAGACACTCGTTCAACCAACATTCGTCTATGGTCATCCTGTTGAAGTATCGCCACTTGCGAAGAAAAATCCAGAGGATCCACGCTTTACGGATCGCTTTGAATTATTCATCGTCCGTCGTGAACATGCGAATGCCTTCACGGAATTGAACGATCCAATCGATCAACGTGAACGTTTCGAAGCACAACTCGTCGAAAAAGAAGCAGGAAACGACGAAGCACATGAAATGGATACAGACTTCATTGAAGCACTCGAGTACGGTATGCCGCCAACGGGTGGTCTTGGCATCGGGATCGATCGTCTCGTCATGTTGTTGACGAATGCGCCATCGATTCGTGATGTATTACTCTTCCCAACGATGCGTCACCAACAAAATTAATGAGTAGAGCTCCGTTTCTTCTATAGCTTATAGAAGGAACGGAGCGTTCTTTTTGAAGTCAATGTAGGGATAAACGAGTCAAAAAACGGGTAAATAAAAGTTTTTAAATGTTTTTCTAATAAAATGCTTGTACGATTCGAAAAGCCATGGTATATTACTTCTTGTGCCGCGAATGGTCGTGACACACAAAAATAAATATCAAAAAAGTTGTTGACAATCGGGTTGATAACTTGTTAAGATATTAAAGTCGCTGAAAACGACACGACGAACTTTGAAAACTGAACGATGAGGCAA
>NZ_WBYY01000224.1:0-4269 GCF_048985645.1 Exiguobacterium sp. A1_3_1
TAGTCTCGTGGGCTCGGAGATGTGTATAAGAGACAGCTATTACGTTCGGAACATTTAGTCGGTGGTGGTCGTTATGTCGAATATAAAACGGATGATGCCCGATTGACAGTCGAAGTCTTAAAGGCAGCCGTTGGTTACGGTGGACGTGCCGTCAACTATACGAAGGCTGAATCGCTCGTCTACCACAATGGAAAAGTTGTCGGTGTCGAAGTCCGTGACGTCTTAAGTGACAAAACGTATACGATTCGGGCGAAGAAAATCATCAATGCAACCGGTCCGTGGGTCGACGAACTACGTGAAAAAGATGGTTCGAAAGCTGGGAAATCGCTCCACCTGACGAAAGGGATTCATCTCGTCATCGATCAAGCGCATTTCCCACTCCAACAGGCTGTTTATTTCGACGTTCCAGATGGTCGGATGATTTTTGCGATTCCACGCGAAGGGAAAACCTATGTCGGAACAACTGACACGAACTATAAAGGAGATATTCTTGAGCCGGGTGTCACTGTCGAGGATCAGGATTATATCCTAGAGGCGACGAATCAAATGTTCAACGTCGAGTTACGACCTGAACACGTCGAATCGACATGGTCTGGACTACGCCCACTCATTCATGAAGATGGAAAGGACCCGAGTGAACTGTCTCGAAAAGATGAAATCTTCGTCTCGAAATCCGGTCTGATGTCAATCGCTGGTGGGAAGTTGACCGGGTACCGGAAGATGGCAGAACGAATTATCGATATGGTCGCAGACCAATTCAAGACAGAAGAAAATCGGATTTACCTCGCTTCCCGTACGCACGATATCTTGCTTGGTGGTGGTCATCCACAAGGAAGTAAAGGATTTGCCCGCTACTTGAAAGAACAACAACCAAAAGGAGAAGCACTCGGATTGTCACCGAATGAGGCGACATGGCTCATCCAACGTTACGGTACGAATGTCGAACGTGTCTACGAATTGATTCGGACACGTGGTGACGAGGCGGCTCGTTATCAATTACCGTTACACTGGTTCGGCGCCCTTCTATATGGATTAGAAGCTGAGCTCGTCATGCAACCCGGCGACTTCTTGAACCGTCGTGCCTCGGCCGTCTTCTTTGATTTCCCTCACGCTGAACAGTACGCAGATGGTGTTCTCGCCTTGATGCGTAGCGAACTCGGCTGGTCGGCAGAAGATGAAGCGAGAGCCAATGAAAGCATTCGTCGTGAATTTGATGCGGTCCGCGTCAAAGGACCTGTTCCACTTTCATAACATCAGAAGACCCGATCGCCTTCAGGCGACCGGGTCTTCTTGCATGTTACTGTTCTTCTTTCGAAGCAGCGAGTTCCGCTGCCGGCATGTTGCCTGGGTGTAAATTCGAACTCTTACGTGCAAACGTAAAGTAAAGGACTAAACCAATAGCAAGCCAGATTCCAAAAGCAATCCATGTCTCGAGTTTCAAGTTGAACATCAAGAAAAGACATGCAGCGATTGCTGCGATCGGCACATATGGCATACCTGGACATTTGAACGCACGTGGGAGATCAGGCTGTGTCTTACGAAGAATCAAGACAGCAACAGAGATCAAGACGAATGCTGCGAGTGTACCCATGTTGACGAGGTTTGCGATGACATCGAGCGGAACGAATCCAGCAACGAGTGAGCTACCCAGTCCGATCATCCAAGTCGCCTTGAATGGTGTTTGGTACTTCGGATGCACTTCAGAGAACACTTTCGGGAACATTCCGTCACGCGAGATGGCGAATGCAAGACGCACCATTCCGTAAGTCATGACGAGAATGACTGTTGTGATCCCGAGGATCGCACCGAGATCGATGAATCCAGCTACCCAGCTTTGACCGGCCATTTGAATCGCAAGTGAGACTGGATGATCGACACCAGCAAATTGTTGGTACGGTACGATACCCGTCATGATGGCTGCGACGATGACGTAAAGGACTGTACAAACAGCGAGTGAACCGATGATCCCGCGTGGCAAGTTTTTTTGCGGATCGCGGACTTCTTCAGCTGCTGATGTGACGGCATCAAAGCCGATGTACGCGAAGAAGACGATTGCGGCACCCGAGAAGACGCCTCCCCAACCAAATGGTGTGAACGGTGTCCAGTTCGATGGCTCAACGTAGCCGACACCAACAACGATGAAGAGAATGACGACTGCGACCTTGATGACGACCATGATGTTGTTGACACGCTTCGTTTCCTTGATTCCCATCGACAACAATGCCGTAATGGCAAAGAGGATTAAGAATGCTGGAAGGTTGAAGTATGTCTTGGCTCCTTCGACTGCTCCAGGAGCTGCTGATAAGGCTGTTGGCACATGGATGTTGAATCCTGCAAGTAAGGACTGGAAGTATCCAGACCATCCAGCTGCAACGGCACTCGAGGCGAGTCCATATTCGAGGATCAAGTTCCAACCGATGATCCAAGCGAAGATCTCACCCATTGTCGCATACGTGTACGTATAGACGGATCCACTGACCGGAATCGTTGATGCGAATTCAGCGTAAGCAAGAGCAGCTAGACCACAGGCGATGGCAGATAGAATGAATGATACGATAAGTCCTGGTCCTGCAGTCAATGCTCCTGTTCCCGTCAAAACGAAGATTCCGGTTCCGATGATGGCGCCAATTCCTAAAAACGTTAAATCCATCGCGCCAAGATTTCGAGCAAGTCCACTGTTTCGTTTACTTGCAGCAATCATAGCGGAAACATCTTTTTTCCGCGTCAAGCTCATGATGTACTTCCCCCTATGCCTCTTTTGATTTGTCCTACGGAGCGAGTCGTCCGTAAGAACTTAATCAAAAATTTACGAAGTTTTCTGATAAATTGATATAGGTCATTATACCTATTTCTATTTTGTTGAACGCTTTCATTCGTTAAACAAAAAAATCTGTACAAAAAAGATGGATATGTAACACATGTTACACACCCATCTAATAAGCCTCTGTTTATTAAGTTTTTAAATTGTTTTTCGGGTCTTCATCCACTCTAAAAACACTTGGTAATCCAGCTTTGTTCGTGTCACGTAGGCTTCTGACCAACGCTCGATTTGCTCTAAAAAAGCGGTGTCCGAAACACCAATGGCTTGGATGATTTCAACATCCGCATGATGTGTCAAAATTTTTTCTTTAATCCCGGCGTCCTGATCCGCCCGCGCATGGATTTTCGCGGTAATTTGACCTTGAATACACAACACGTTCTCAAGGTCTTCCTGACTTTTGATATGCTTTGCTTTTAGTTTTTTCTTATATGGCGAGCGCTCACGTACATAATATTCCTTTTTTTCAATCGTCAGATAACCAAGATATGGATCTTCATGTGCCTGCATCGCTTTTTGGGACGTGATGACCCGTCGACCTTGATGGACAGCTTCTGTTTCCGGGCGATAAACGGGCAGGAATAACGAAGGGACGGACGTTTGCGCTTGTTTCATCTCAAGAATCAAATCTTCTTCTCCGCCTTCGCCCTCAATCAGAATGTAATAGCGCTCAAGACCAATCGATGCCGTTCCACTGTCTAGCTTCCGCACGATATCCTTAATCGTATAGAACGATTCGTCACGACGATCCTCGGCATCAATCGTCTCGATATAGGAGGACCAAGCAGACTCGATTGCTGATCGTGTCGCGTCATCTACCGCTGCCATATCCGGTAATGTACAAAAACGTCTCACGCCATCCACCAGTTCCGTCCGCTCCCCCATTAATTCCTCACGTTTCTTTTCTGCTTTTTTGATCAACTTCTTGATTGGTCCTTTCGTATTATCCCGCGTAAAACAGACATCACTCGGATCTTTTCCGAGAGCGTACTTTTTTAAATCGTGTAAGTATTCCAGGACATAATTTCGAATCGCAGGAGTCGGATTGTATCCTGCCTCTTCAGCGAACAACCGGACGGAGACCGCCATGCGAATCAAATCGTATAGATAAGATCCTAAGTACCCTTCATCAAAGTCATTGACGTCGTAGATGATATCTCCCTTCGCATTGCCATGGACACCGAAATTCTCAAAATGAAGATCTCCCTGAATCCACGTCGGTTTATCAAGAGGCGTATCAAAACCAAGGGGGATTCGCGTCACGTCATAATAAAACAGATGCGAACTCCCACGGAAAAAGCGAAACGGACTCAAGCTCATCTTGTCGTACTTTTCCTGACGTGCTTGCTCATCGAGCTGACGGATTTCGTGATCGTAGAAATCAAGCACCTTCGCAATCGTCATTTGTCGAATCTCTTCATATACCTGTCTCTTATACACATCTCCGAGCC
>NZ_WBYY01000225.1:0-4214 GCF_048985645.1 Exiguobacterium sp. A1_3_1
GACGATGGCACCGACAGGAATCACGAGCGGCATCCAGTCGAGGATATACTGTGCGTTCATCGTATCCCCCCTTACCTAGCAAGCTATAAGCGTAGCATATGCCAATTGTTAGGGAGTTGCAAGTCACAGTCGGGGCAGAAGTTCGTTAGCAAGTGAGTAATAAATCAGCACACTTGTCGAAAGGATGTATCCGATCAATAAAAGCGGTGTGAATTTAGGTTTCATGCGTCGTTCGATCAAGCGTAACGAGCCGATGGTGACGACAAGAGCGACGACCGGACTGAATCCGAATACGACGATATCTAAGGATGTCACGACATCTTCTGGAAACACGAGATGAAAGACAAAAAGTGAGAATAAGTACCACGATGTATAGGATAGACAAACGAAGAAGAGGAAAGTAGCTAGTTTCCGCATCCCGTTTGATTGGCTTTTTTCCATCTGTTGCATGTCGTTCCTCCTACATAAGTATCAGATATCCTTAATAGTAACTGGAACTATTCGCTTAAAATATTCAAATATGAATATCCGACAAAAAACGACAAAAAGTTTTTTTCTCGATAATTAAAAAAAGCAAGATCCACGGTCAAGTGAACCTTGCTTCAACTCTTAAAGAGCAGGTGTTTCGACTTGATACATCGTCGCAAGACCTGCCACCTTGTTCTTGAATGTCTCCCGGCGTTCGACAGGTGCAATGATTTCCGCCTGATTGCCGAATTGAATCAGCCACATCATGAACCCGTCGGAAAAGAGCGCATCGACCTTGACTTCGAACCAGAGGTCATCGAGACGACGGCAGCGGATATCCGTTCCGAACCGGTCGACGACGGTCGGCATTAGACTTTCCTGAAATTTAAGCGTCAATTGCTCGTTCTCTCCCCCATACATGTTGAACATGTTACTTAAGTAACTCGGCTCGACATGGACCGGTTCTTCCATCGGTTCAAACGCTTTACAATTGACGATTCGGTCGACCCGGTACGTCCGAATCTCTTTGATCCGCTCATCACGTCCAATCAAATAGTAATTTCCGTTATCCATCAACAGGTGAGCCGGAGAAACGAGGTAATGCTCGCCATCTTTCCGTAACTCGAACTTTCGCGTCCGTTCGTTAAACTTTCCTTGGTACTGGAAACTGATGACGAACTCATCACTGATAGCTTTCTGGATCGTATCGATCGAGCGCGACGTCATTCCTTTTGGTTTTTTGACAGTATGTAGTACCGGCTGGAGAGACTCCGCCATCTTATCACTCGTCAACGACTGAATCGTCTGAACGAGCGACGTCGTCTCACTTTCCGAAATAAACTTCGCACTGGCGATGGCATCGACCAGCAATCGGAGTTGATGATGCTCAAAGGGACGACTGACGAGATGATACGGAATGGCAAGTCCATTCTTCGTCTCTTCCGCCACGACGTCAAAACCTGATTTGGCAAGTGCCGCAATATCATCCTTCAACGATTTTCGGGATAGCTTCTCGATCAGTCCTCGTTTCGAGAGTTCCGTGCTCAATTGCTCAAGCGTCAACGTATGGTCTTCATCCGACTGACGTTCGAAGATTTCTCGTACAGCAAGTAAGCGGTCACGGTTCGTTAATTTTTCGTTAGACACTACGCATCCTCATTTCCTAAGTCACAATGGTTTGGTTATACTTTACAGTATACATGAAAATAAACACGAGATTAACAATAAAATGGTAAAAATTAAGAGATAGGAGAATTGGGATGCATTATATCGCAGAATGGAACGGTCAGCGTTTTGAATACCGGGATAGCGGGAGTGGTCCCGTCATTTTATTAATTCATGGTACACAATCGGATTACCGAGAAGTCTACCATGTCGAGAAGTTAATCGCGGCAGGATATCGCGTCATCGTACCGTCACGCCCCGGGTACGGACAAACCCCACTTCAGCTCGCTGATAGTCCAGAGGCGCTCGCAACATTCTATTCTAAGTGGCTTGCTTCCCGTCAGATTAAACAGTACACCGTTTATGGCATCTCTGCCGGCGGACCGACGGCAATCGCGCTTGCTGGAATGGATCCAGGCGTCCATGCCCTTGTCTTAGCGTGTGCGATGACGCACCGGATTTCCCTGCCGTACCATCGTCTTCTGATCCAACCGGTCTTACAACGTCCTTTACAGTTCATCCAGTGGGGGCTTTGGACGTATGTGAAGGATAAGATACGCAAGTTTCCTGAAGAAGCAGCAGTTCGGATGGTCGAGATGACGAGTCTGTTACCACGCGAAACGATCCGTACCCACATTAGTGAGACGGATGCGTCGTTATTATATGAAGTTGGTCTTCAAAATGGTCCTGGGCGAGGTGTCTTGTTTGATATCACACAAGACATCGAACGAGAACGGCTTGAAGCCGTCACGTGTCCCGTCTTGATCGTCCATTCGAAGTCAGACCGCGCTGTTCCGTTCGAGCATTCGGAACACGCACGACGGAGCATTCCTCACGCGCAGTTCATTGAATCGAAAAGTCCTGGTCACCTGATTTGGATTGGTCCATCCGCACGTCGAGATGAACGGATGATCGAACGATTCATCGCCTTCAATCAGATGACTTGAAGGCGGAGCCGCATTTTTAGCTTCTCATCATCTTCCTCGATCGCAATCAGACCACGACGCGTCAGTTCACCAATCGCACGACGCGTCCGGTCTTGATTAAGTCGGGCACAGCGGGCAATCTCAGCGATGCCCATCCGACATGACAGTTGGTTCGCCTTAATCTTTGATGAAGGCTTCGCGACAGAGCGTTGTAAGAGGCGCCAAAAGACATGGCGGGCATCCTCTGATAAAGCATAGGCATTTTTCTCGATCACCGGTGGCATGTAACGAACGTCTTCTCGAATCCGGCGAATCAGATAGAGACTGAGCCATTCTTCAAGCTCCGCTTGAATTCGTGAGAATTCGAACCACCAAAGCTGCTCGAGTGCCTCTTCTTCTTTCGTTGCCAGCTGCCAGCTAGCAGGAATCTCATCAAACTCTTCCTCGAGCCAGTCTTCGTAGTCGAGTGCCGTCTCATACAAGACTTGTGACGGAATCTGCTCGAGTGACGTCCGATTTTTATAGATATCAAAGCTCATCCGTCGAAAATGTTCGACGGATGCAGCCACTTGGCTCAAATGAATTAATTGTTTCGTAATGAGGCGCGCCAGTCCATCCATCTCGAGGTGGATGGCATATAAGTGTTTTTCTAGCGCAATGAGCGTGCTTCTCTCCATTCGACTGTTCCTCCCCTATTTGTTTTTCGTCTTCTTGTCTTTTTCCGCAAAACCCTTATTCAAAACCAATTGTGAGCATATCGGTGTATTGACAGTGCAGTTTGGAATAGAATAGAACAATCGAATTCAAAAGGAGATGCACGATATGTATACAATTTTTGGTAGCTCACGTAAAGGAAACAGTGAATGGCTCGGGGAACAAGCATTGAAAGGAATCCCTCATGTTGCTGTCGATTTGGCGAACGTCTCGATTCAGCCGATTGAAGACCGCCGTCATCACGGAGGCTTTTTGCCGATTGGCGATGACTATCGCCGGATCGTCGAAGAGATGCTTGAACACGATGACATCCTGTTCATCACTCCGATTTACTGGTACTCGATGTCGACGAAGATGAAATTATTCATTGACCGATTCAGCGAGTCACTGCGCGATGAAGAACTTGAATTCAAACGTCGGATGGCAGGGAAACGATTCCACTTGATTGCGGTCGGAGGAGATAATCCACGCGTCAAAGGACAAGCACTCGTCACGCAGTTCGAGCATATCGCATCGTTCCTTGGCGCAACGCTTGAGACAGCGATTCTTGCCGAAGGGAATGCACCAGGTGAGGTCGAGCACGATCAAGAAGCGATTGCCGCAATCGAGGCGTTTCGTGAAAAAATGTCAGGAGCACGTGTTTAAGCACTGTTCGTGAAGGGAAATAACTGAAGCAGAGCGCACGACTATCTAGCGTACGACTCAATTCAGGAGGTGGTCAGCCATGTTCGCATCTAAAAAACGATCGAATCGCAAGTGGAAACAACTGACTTCACGCCAGCATATCCTTCATCTTGAACATCTGTATCAATCACGCGAAGAGACGATCGTTCGTGATCGCCTCTCCTTACAACACATCATGGAACGTGCAGTCCGGACCGGACAGACGGTCCACGTCCGATTAAAACAACTCGATACGGTATCCGGTTCGATCCAAGCGAT
>NZ_WBYY01000226.1:0-4208 GCF_048985645.1 Exiguobacterium sp. A1_3_1
CGGAGATGTGTATAAGAGACACCTGTAGGACCTGTTAACATAATGAATTTCGAATGCGTCGTTTTCGTCCGAATCTTCGCTTGAACCTCTTCGAGTAATACCGTGTTCAATTCAGCTTGCTGCGTTTGATAATAAGTTGACACAAGTTTCTCGTGTAGGTGTTCTGCCAACTGATTCAACGCTGGCTCCGCAAGTAACTTAGCGTACTGTCTTAGTTCTCTTGGTAATGGTCTTTCCCCTGTCGTAATAATTGTAGGGCGTTCTACGATTGATCGCTGTTCTATTTGGTTTACATGAGGGTTCACTCTATTCGGCTGTTCTACTTTAACAGTCCTTTTATCCTCTACATGTTCATCCACCGAACCGACCAATTCTACTTTTCGTTTTGCAAAAACCCCGAAAATACCACCGACTTTTATATGCCGTGTATTCAAGATGATAGCTTCTTCGCCTAACTCCTGTTTAACTCGCTCCATTGCTTCAGCCACCGTATCTGCTACGATTTTTTTCACTATCATTGCTTATATCACCCCAATACTCTTCACTTCGATCGTCGGCATCAATTCGTTATACGATAAGACCGGAATATCCGGGAAGTATCGTTCCGTCAACTGACGAACGAACATTCGAATACTTGGAGAAGTCAGAATGATTGGATGTGCGCCATAGCGTTCAAACTCCATCGTCCGTTCTTGCAGCGTTTCGATGAAGCGACTCGCTTTTTCGGGATCAAGCGCTAAATAATTACCAAACTCTGTCTTCTGGATCGCCGACTGGATATCGAGTTCCATCTCACTTGAGACTGTTACGACGTGTAACACCTCTCCTTGCATGACTTGTTCAGTGATTTGACGTGATAAGGATTGGCGAACATACTCTGCTAGTAATTCACTATCCTTGGTTACTGCGGCATAATCAGCAAGCGTTTCAAAAATTAAAGGTAAATTTCGAATCGATATTTTCTCTTTTAGTAATTGAACGAACACTTTTTGCAAATCCCCAATCGAAAGTAGTTGCGGCGTAACTTCTTCCACTAAAATCGGATGAGATTCTTTTAAATGATCGACCAATTGTTTCGTTTCTTCTCGACCAAGTAATTCAGCAGCATGTTTCTTTAAGAGTTCTGTTAAGTGCGTAGCAACGACAGATGGTGGATCAACGACCGTATAGCCTGACATTTCTGCTCGGCTCCGTGTCTGTTCATCAATCCAGAGTGCCGGCATACCAAATGCCGGTTCAACTGTCTCGATCCCTCGAATCTCTGGATCGTCGACACCCGGACTCATCGCTAAGTAATGATCAAGTAACAGTTCGCCGGTTGCCATCTCACTTCCGCGAATCTTAATCCGGTACTGATTCGGTGATAACTGTAAGTGATCCCGAATCCGAACGGTCGGAAGAACGAATCCGAGTTCAAGAGCTAGTTGCCTACGAATCATGACGACACGATCGAGTAAATCGCCACCTTGCGCTTCATCAGCAAGCGGAATCAAACCATAACCGAATTCGAATTCAATCGTATCAACATTCAGTAAGGAAATAACTGATTCGCTTGATCGTAAATTTTCGCTTGGTGCTTCTTCGACAGCAACTTCTTCTTGCATCGTCTTCGTCGCCTGCTTCATTCGCCAAGCAAAGAATCCAAACAGTGCAGCGATCGGCATCGTGACGTAATCCGGAATCGCCGTGAACAGTCCAAGTAAGAAGATAGCTCCTGCTGCAATTCCAACGAGGAGTGGTGTCCGTGTCAATTGACCGATGACATCCTCTCCAAGATTTCCATCAGACGTTGAACGTGTGACGATAATACCGGTCGCAACCGATATCAAAAGGGCTGGAATCTGACTGACAAGACCGTCACCAACTGTTAGCAACGTATACAAATTGACGGATTCCATCATCGGTAAACCCTGCTGGACAACACCGATGATCATCCCGAAAATCAAGTTGATGATGACGATGATGATGCCTGCGATTGCATCTCCTTTAACGAACTTCGACGCCCCATCCATCGCACCATAAAAATCCGCTTCCGACTGAATTTTTTGGCGACGAGTCCGGGCTTGCAATTCGTCAATCATGCCGGAGTTCAAATCAGCATCGATCGCCATTTGTTTCCCTGGCATCGCATCGAGCGTAAAACGTGCCGAGACTTCCGAGACTCGTTCTGAACCCTTTGTGATGACAAGAAACTGGATTAAGACGAGAATCAAGAAGACGACGAAGCCGACAAGCGCGTTACCTCCGACAACAAAACTACCGAAAGCCTCGATGACTTCGCCACCGTTTCCGTTTGATAAAATCGCCCGTGTCGTTGAGACATTGAGCGCAAGACGAAACAGCGTAACGATCAGTAACAATGTCGGAAATACAGAAAACTCAAGTGCCTCTTTGGCATTCATCGCAACGAGTAGTACCATCAAGGCAATTAAAATATTGATGATGATTAAAAAATCGAGCATGATAGCGGGCAGTGGAATGACGAGCATGAAGACGATCATGATGACGCCTAGCAGAACCGTTAAATCTCGTGTTGATATACTCATGATGCTTCATCCTTTCATTTTGCTTGTTTCAGTTGATAGACAAAGGCGAGTGTTTCAGCGAGCGCCTGATAGAACGTTTCATCCACTGCCATACCAATTTCTGATTGAGCGAACAACGCCCGCGCCAGCGGACGATTTTCAACAATCGGGACATCAGCTGCTGTCGCCTTCTCCCGAATCCGGAACGCGACAGCATCTACGCCTTTAGCAACGACAATCGGTGCCATATGTTTTCCGTCATCGTACTGAATCGCTACCGCATAATGGGTTGGGTTCGTGATGACGACGTCGGCATTTGGTATTTCTTGCATCATCCGCCGCATCGCCATCTCCCGTTGTTGTTGTTTGATTTTCCCTTTGATTTGAGGGTCACCCTCTGTGTTTTTATGCTCATCTTTTAAATCCTGTTTACTCATTCGGATCGACTTCTCGAAATCAAATTTTTGATAAGCGAAGTCCAAAATGGCTAATGCAATCAAAGCGATACTAACAGATAAACCGAGTAAAAATGTTAAATGACCAATGATAGCTAATGCATCACCGATTGGTTCCGAAGTCAACCGTGAAATTTCGACCTTGTTATTCCATAAGACCGTGCCGCTCGTCACACCGATGACAAGCAGTTTAAAGACCGATTTTAAAAATTCGACGAGCGCTTTGACACTAACAATTCGTTTGACGCCTTGTAGTGGATTAATCCGATCCAGTTTCGGTTGGATCGCCTCGCCACTCAAAAGTACACCAATTTGAACAAAATTCCCGAGAACACCGATGACGACCGCTGTTAAAAAGAACGGTGCGACGAGAATTCCCATTTGAATCAGCATCTCGACTAAAATCTGTTCAATTCGTCCCTCCTCAACAGCCTGCAACACTTGACTTGCACTTAGACCATCTTGTAGAACGAGGACGAATCGTCGTCCTAGAAATGGACCAAAAAAATAGAGGACGAGGAACATCGCGAATAACATAAAACTACTTGTCAGATCCGCTGATTTTGCGACTTGCCCTTTCTTGCGGGAATCATCCCGCTTTCGAGGTGTCGCCTTCTCCGTCTTCTCACCAGCGAAGTACTGAAGGTCAAGGCGTAATCGATATGAATGCATGTCCTCAACCTCCTAGTAATCGAATGGCGTCTGCAAGTACATCTTGTAGTAATGGAACGAATCGACCGATTCCTGTGATCGTCGCTCCTGCTAATAAAAACAGAATCGCGTATCCCATTAACAGTTTGACGGAAAAACCAATCGCAAAAATGTTGAACTGGGGTGCTGTTTTCGCTAAGAAACCGAGTGCGAGGTCCACTAAAAAGAGTGAAACGACAAGTGGCATCGCCATTTGTAAGGCAGTCAACATCGCAAGACCAACGACACGGATGACAAGGCTCATTCCTGCGTCGCCCGATACCGCAATCAGGATACCTGGTGGAAAGATTTGAAAACTCGTGTAAATGCCGTCAAGTAAAATCAGGTGCATATCAGAAGCGAGCAAGACGAGTAATGTCAGCATGTAATAAAAACGACCAACGATAGGTGACTGTCCACCAAACATCGGGTCATAAGCGGAAGCCATTGCAAGCCCCATTTGCAAATCAATGATGGAACCGGCAATTTGTGGCGCATACAATAAAAAACTGGCAAGTAACCCAAGTGCTAGACCTGT
>NZ_WBYY01000227.1:0-4122 GCF_048985645.1 Exiguobacterium sp. A1_3_1
CTTCCACGATGTATTGGATCGTCGGTTTATCGAGAATCGGTAACATCTCTTTCGGCATGGCTTTTGTTGCCGGTAAAAAACGTGTGCCGAGCCCCGCAGCTGGAATAATGGCTTTTTTGATTGGTTTTTTCATGACATTCGCTCCTTCGATCATTCAGTATGCAGCCAGTTCATCAGGTTGCGGTAATTTTCGATGCCTTGTGCTTCATATAACCCAGGTTTCGTCCGCACATGTGGGAGTGGTCGTTCGACGATTTCGACCATCTTTTCTGCGAATCCCGTGACGTCTCCTTCAGGGACGAGGTAACCATTTTGACCATCTTCGATGATTTCACGCGGTCCGTACCGAACGTCGTAAGCAATGACAGGACAGCCGACATTAATGCTTTCCATGACGGTTAGTCCGAATCCTTCAAAGCGACTCGTCAATAACGACGCACGGGACGCAGCGAAGACTTGGTCCGGTGTCGATGTGAAGTCGTGAATGAGAACATCTTCCTCGATATTCAGTAAATACATCATCTGCTTCATTAATGCTAGTTGTCCATCCTCATCCGCTCCATACAGCGCAAGCTTCGTCGGATGTCCCGATCGTTTGAAGATTGCGTAACTGCGGAGCAAGTGCTCGAGTTGCTTTTGTTTTCCAAAGCGTCCGATAAAACAGAATTGATCCTCTACATGCGTCCGGTCGATCTCGACCGGTTTGATCGAGTGCGGAATGACTGCGAACTGATCATCCGGTATCGGAAAACGCGCTTGAATCTCGTCTTTTTGATGTGTCGTCAAGACGAGATATTTTGCCACACGATCCGATCCTTCGAGAGCGGTTTGGTAAGATTTTTTGATTCGTTGCTGATCTAATTCCAAATGAGAATTATGGAACACGAGAATATTTTTTGTCCTTACCTGACAGTTGAGCAATGACCAGTCGAGAAGTCGCGCATCGTTGAAGACGATATCTCCATCCGTCAAACGATGATTGAAGTAGTAGAGAAATAAATCTTTTTCAGTCTGAAAGGTATGGACAGGACGTCCAAGTTGGTAGGTTTGAATCGAAATCAATTTATTCCGTTTTTGTTCCTCATAATGTTTTTCGCAGTAGATATGACCTTCTTGATCATAGAACTGTTCATGAATTTTTTTATGCGTTTTTGGTGAGTATCGAATCTTGCGATGCAATCGACCGTTATCGTTATATTGCCAACGTTCGACTTTTTTCTTCGATGCAGGACTCATGAAATCTTCAAATGACAGCTGATCACTCGCTTCATGGTACTTCCGGTATAAGACATATGTGTTCCCGTCATAGTACCGGACTGTGTCTGTGTCTACCTGCACAGCTCGTAATCCTTCGATTTCCCGGGAAGTCACAAGCGGTGTCGTAGCTTCATATAATCGATTTCCGGAGAGCCATTCGTAGATATTCTCGATTTGCGTCGTCTCGCTTAAAATGTTCTTTTCTCTAAAGATTTGTACGATACGATCGTATGCTGCATCATAGTTGGTTGTAAGGATCGTTGTCGCATAGCCAAGGTGTTTTTCGATCATTGCGATTCGACTGAGGAGCGACTTCGTGCGTCCCCCATGTTGTGCCGGTAATGTCGAAGTCATCGTATACAGCATGATTCACACTTCCTTTTTCCCGTTCTCCGAACTATTCTCTGTTAAGACAGACAGTCGCCTGTTTTCTTTTTCATATTTCAGCATCTTTTATTATTTCCGATCTGCCTCTCTCAGAAACTTCAACGAGCATATTGTTTACTCTTCCCTCTTTTTTAACGGTTTAACAGCAGGTCCTTCCATCACTGCCCCGTCGTGTGCAAAGCGTGAACCATGGCACGGACAGTCCCATGAGCGTTCGGCTGCATTCCACTTCGTATCACATCCCATATGGGTACACGTCGTTGAAACGAGATGAAGCCTTCCGGCAGGATCACGATATCCCCCGACTGTCTTTCCATGATGCCGCACAAGTCCTCCTTCGTCAGGCTGAAGATCTTTTGCGTCACGATGTGCTTTTGATACTTTCCCTTTTACGAGTTCGATCGCGACATCCGCGTTATTCTTGATGAATTGGGTCGCGTCGACTGCTTTAAGTTTTGATCGCGTCGGATCAAACAGATGTCGAAACCGATTCGGTGTCCCAGTTAAAAGATCACTGAGTAACAGTCCTGCCGCAATACCATTTGTCATGCCCCATTTTGCAAATCCGGTTGCGACAAAGACGTTCGGGTCATCTGCTGTCATTTGACCGACATACGGGATGTGATCCAGTGTAATTAAGTCCTGCGCCGACCAAAATCGGTCGAACGTTTCCACTTGAAAGGCGTTCGTCGCAAAATCAGCTAAGTGCTGATAACGTGCCATCGTTTCCGTTTCGTGACCCGATAAATGATTTTCACCACCAAACAGTCCTAATCGACGACCGTCCGAAGTACGTGTGTGTCGTAAAGAACGACTTGGTTGATCGGCACTCATGAACATACCGTCAGGAAACGAATCGTCGACGAATCCTGAAACGATGTACGATCGATGAACTTCAAGCTTCGAAAAATATAATCCTTTGAAATCATGAAACGGAAAATGGGTTGCGATCACGACCTTCTTAGCTTCAATACGATATCCATTCTCAAGGACGATCGTCGGTGTTCGATTACTTTCAATCGTCGTCGCCCGTGACTTTTCATACAGCGTCCCACCTTGTCGGACGAAATGTTCTGCTAAGCCCTGTAAGTACTTGACGGGATGAAACTGTGCTTGATCGCGCAGAACGACCGCCCGCTTCACGGTGTACGGCAACTTCTTCTGTACTTCATCTGTTGCATCGCCACCGTTTATCTCAAGACGAGCATACGCTTTGATTTCACGATCCATCGCATTCTCTTTTGAAGAAGAGACATACAGATACGCGTCTTGGGTCTCAAGCTCACACGCTAGATCAAGACGTTCGACTTGATGACGAAGAAACGTAATGGCTTCTTCATTTGCTTGATAATAAAGTCGTGCTGTGTCCTCTCCTACACTTTTGATCAATTGATCATAGATGAGACCATGTTGAGACGACACCTTTGCCGTCGTATATCCAGTCGTACCAGCTGCCACCTCTTCTGCTTCAATAACACCCACGTCATACCCCCGTTCTGCGAGTTGCAAAGCGGTGACTAAACCGGCAATGCCAGCTCCAACGATGACGACATCATGTTTTGTGTCTGTCTCAAGGGGTGGATACGATACACCAGCAGATGATGCTTTCCAATACGATGACGGGAAACCGGATAATTCAGACATACAAAAACTCCTCTCTTCAAACAGGCACAACGATCAACTTCGATAGTATTAGTGCTTCCCTGTCTGCGACAAAACATGCACAAAAGATATTTTTTTATATAAGAACGTCATCCAAAGTTTTTGGACCTTAAATATGAGCAACCAAAAACAGCCCCTTTTCAATCAAGAGGCTGTCCATATTCATGAACTTAGTTTGTCCGCTTGGCGTTCCAGCAGTCCGAGGCGGCGAATCTTTTTCTCCTCGACGACGGCGACAATGGCGAGGGCGATCAAACCGAACAATAACGCAGCATTAAAGATGACAAACGTGTCACTCCAACCGTGCAACGTAACGGAACCGATCGTTAGACCATTCGTTTCCGGATCAGCGATTTTTGCGAGACCGACTTTTGCGATCGAATCACCGAACAAGTAACCGAACGTTCCGACCATCCCGTTCGTGACCGTCGTCGCTTGTTTTGGTGCAAAGCTGATGACCGAGACACCGATCAAGAGCTGCGGTCCGTAGATGAGCGCACCGAGCGCGAACAATGACGCATAAATCATGACTTCACTCGTACCGTAACGATAACCGAGGACCGCGACAGCCGTCAGCAAAAGACAGATCGCGGCAACGAGCGCCCGGCGTCCTTTGAGTAAATCAGACACGTAACCCCAAATCATACTGCCGCATAACGCACCGATTTCAAAGAAGAAGATCGTATTAACGGCACTCTCCGTGCTGAAATGCAGATGTTCTGTGACATAGAGCGGCGCCCAGTTATCAATCCCGATTCGGACGATGTAGACGAAGACGTTCGCGATACAGAGCGTCCAAATCCAGGGGTTCGAGAT
>NZ_WBYY01000228.1:0-4075 GCF_048985645.1 Exiguobacterium sp. A1_3_1
TCCGGCTGCCGTGATGACACTCTGTTCTTTGACCGTGTATCGAAACGGCAGCAACGACAAGACGACGGCAAGTGGACGAGCAAGCAGGATCAAGGTCAGAACGATGACGGCCGAGACGAACAAGGTCCGAGGATCGAGTAATTGTTTTGGAAAGACGAGCAGTCCGAGCATGATGAACATGCCGATCTCTGCTAAATGCGACAAGCTGCCACTGAATCGTTTGAGCGTCTCGCGGTAGATCATGTCATGATTGTTGATCCAGATCCCGGTCAAATAGACGGCGAGAAACCCACTGGCGTGCAAAATCGTCGCGAGACCATACGAGAAGAGCGCCCCACTGAACAGAAGCGTCGGATAAAGGGCGGACGATGGCAACTCGATCCGGTTCAGCAGTTGTGTGACGAGATACCCGATCGCAAGACCAACTAGCGTCCCGAGTCCCATCTCGTAGATGAAGGAAAGAATACCCGCACCGATCGAGAACGATTCCGGCGCTAACGCAAACGATGTGAACAAGATTGTCAGGAAGACGGCCATCGGATCATTCGTTCCGGACTCCGCTTCGAGCGTATGTTTGACTTTGGCATCGACCGGTCGTCCACTGAGCAGGGAAAAAACAGCAGCCGCATCAGTCGAGCCGACGAGCGCGCCGATCAATAGCGCGACCGGCCAAGAAAAATCAAGTAATAGATACGCAACGATGGCAATGATCCCGGTCGTTGCCAGGACCCCGACGGTCGCAAGCGACAGGGCAGCGGGGAGAATTTTCCGGAAGTGTGTCCACTTCGTATGCAAGCCACCGTCAAACAGAATCAGCACGAGCGCCATCGTCCCAAAGAGACGAGCTTGCTCGAAATCACCAAAGTTGATGATTCCTGTGACATCTGACCCTGCCACAATCCCGACGACGACGAACAGGATCAACGTCGGTACATTTAACCGGACGGCAAACTTCGTCGTGATGATCGCAATCAATAGTAACGTTCCTGCGACGAATAAGATCGTCCCTTCTTCCATCCGACCACCTCTTTCGTGATAACATGTTCTCCTTTTAGTATACGTTACTTTTTGAAAATTCCGAAAAATAACGTCAAAACAAGGTGTACAAACGAAAAGAAAAAGGAAAACTAGAAACAGAACTATTTGCGTTCAATACGGAACACAAGGAGGAAAAGGGATGAACATCTGTATCGTCACGGGTGCCAACTCCGGCATGGGGATGGTCACGATTCAAGAATTATTGGAACGAGGAGATCGGGTCATCGCTACCGTCCGTTCGCAGAAAAAAGCGACGGCACTCGTGCAACTACTGCGGGAACATGGTGTATCGCATACGCACCTGGAAATCGAGATCGTCCAACTCGATCAACTGGACTCCGTCCGTCGCTTCGCGGATCGTCTGTTTGATTTAGTGGGTCGCATCGACCGCTTGATTTTAAACGCCGGTGTCATGGTACCGCCGTATCATGTCACGAAGGACGGCTTCGAATCACAATTCCAGGTCAACTACTTGAGTCATTTCTATTTGATTGAGCGCTTATTGCCGTTACTTGAGAAAGGGAACGACCCGCGCGTCATCTCGATTTCGTCGCTCGCAGGTGAAGGTGGCTTGATTCGGACCGACGTCGAACTTGAGGCGATCGCTCACGTCAAAAAAGAACACTATAGTCCGATGCGTTCTTACCGCGAATCAAAGCTCCTGCAAATGATTCATATGCGTGAACTGGCTGAAACACACGGCGACCGGATCACGTTCGTCAGCGTCCACCCGGGGATCGTCAATACGGATTTGTTCTATCGCGGCAAGTACGGCAAAGTGATGAAGACGTTACTCAAACCGGTCGCGCAAGTCGGGTACTGGACCGGAAAACTCTATACGCCGGAATACGGCGCAAAGACGGCACTCTATCTCGCAACGACCGACGATCCGCTTGACAACGGCGGCTACTATGCGGATTCCGCTCCACGACTCAGCAATCCGATCGTCGAAGACGACGAGTATCGGGCACAAGCACGGAATCTGTCGCGCCGCTGGGTCGAACTCGCCTGAATGACAAAAAAAACGACCGGCTCGTGGGAAGCCGGTCGTTTACCGTTGTGACGACTGGGGGTCAGATCACTCCTAAAGGATACGTTACATTGAAATAAAATTGTGGAATATGAAAAAAATCACAAAATAATGGGGAACGATGAAATCTTGAAGCAAAAAGGTTTTCTTCTCGCTGTACATTCGTTAGGATAGAGAAGAATTTTTTTGTAACAGGAGGAATAACATGATACGACAAGCTACATCAAAAGACGTTCGAAACATCGCAACCCTACTTGAGCAAAAAGCGCTCTCCCTCAAAGCCAGTGGCAGTAGCCAGTGGTCTGCTTATCTGGAGCAAGACATCGAACAACTCGTCGCGCGAGATTTAGAAGCCGGCCGCCTGTATGTCTTTGAGGATCAGAACGAGCTGCTTGGTTCCGTTGCCCTGCTTCCTTCGCTCGAATGGGATCAATCCTTGTGGGATGATGTAGAAGGTCTGTATATCCATCGAATCGTCGTCAGCGACCGCGCAAAAGGACGTGGTGTCGGTCGAAAACTACTGGAACACGCGATTGCAGTGACAGAGGATGAAGGAGAAATCCTACGACTCGACTGTGTCGCTTCAAACGAGTTTCTCAACGCGTATTACACGTCTTTCGGATTCGTCCATCAAGGAACACGGGACGGCTTCTCGATTTATGAGTATGAACGCATCGAAGCGACGGCTTGAAGCGGTTCAATCAAGACAACGGTCGTTTCGTTTGGTATGGTAATAGAAAAAGAACGGTTCAAGGAGTGATCGGATGCGATTGAATATCGGCTTCATCGGCTTTGGCAAAAGTACGACCCGTTACCATTTACCATACGTGATGATCGAGGACAACTATCACGTCACCTGGATTTACAATCGGAAGGAAAAACCGGAGCTGTTCGCATCCTATCAGGATCGACTGCCGGATGCCCGTTTTACGACGGATCTGTCCGAAATGCTCGCTGACCCGGCACTTGATGTCGTCGTCATCAATACACCACCGGCGACACATTTCGAATACGCGTTGCTCGCGCTGCAACATCAAAAGCACGTGCTCGTCGAAAAGCCATTTACGGTGACGGAAGAGGAGACGAAGCGTCTATTTGCAGAAGCACATGCGCAAGGCGTCAAGATTCTCGCCTATCAAAACCGACGTTACGACAGCGACTTCCAAGTCGTTGCGCAAATCATCCGTTCCGGGAAACTTGGTCGTCTCGTCGAGGTCGTCTCGCAATTTGATCTATTCCGCCCGGAAGCGGCTTCAGCTGATGCGCGTCACGAAAACGGTGCGCTTTACGGACTCGGCGTCCATACGCTCGATCAAATCATCGCTTTGTTCGGAAAACCGGACAAGGTCGCCTTTGACGTGCGCAGTGTTCGACTGCCGCATAATCCAGACGACGCGTTTGCGATTGATCTCTATTATCCGGAGCTTAAGGTCAGCGTTCGGACGAGTCATGTCGCACTTGCCCCGGCACCCCGGTGGATGTTACACGGTACGAACGGCACGTTCATCAAACAACACGTCGACCGGCAAGAGCTCGACCTGAAAGCGAACTACTTCCCGGGAGAAGAGGGGTTCGGTGAGGATTCAGAAGACGATTATGGGCGTTTGATCTATCACGACGAACACGGTCATCTGCAAGACGTCCGGATTCCAAGTCCTGTTGGCGATTACGGTAAAATGTATCGCGCCTTTTACCGTAGTATCGTCGAGGACGCGCCGCTACCAGTCAAGGAAGAGGATACCTTGTTCGTCGCTCATCTGCTCGAACAAGCATTTGCGCAACCATCACCATATATTTTAACGATTAAAAATTAAATTTTATTTTGATTTCAGAAAGATGACAACTCGACTGTGCCCGTAGGCATGATCGAGTTTTTTTGATATAACGAACAAGGACGTTCCTCATTTTTCAGATTTTTCTAAAGAAATGTTGATTATTTTTTCAAAAAGTTGGGAAAAGGGGAACGAGTCACCAAATTACACCATAGGCTGTCTCTTATACACATCT
>NZ_WBYY01000229.1:0-4085 GCF_048985645.1 Exiguobacterium sp. A1_3_1
TTAGTCTCGTGGGCTCGGAGATGTGTATAAGAGACAGTCTCACGCATATCAAGTACAAAGGAGCACTCCATAAGCCGGGTTCTCGCTTCGAAGTCACGAAAGCAGTCGCAGAAGAACTGCTGGAGGGCGGAGTGATCGAACAGCTAGACGGAGGTGTCGAAGATGATTCAAATGACGACAGTGGAAGCGGTGGAAAAGATACCGACCCTAAGTAACCTACCAGAAACAGAATTAGCCGCTGCTCTGACCCGCTCAATCATCGAGGTCGAGCAGCGTTTTTTAGTGAAACAGATTCAGCTGCCATTACCTGTTCCGGAAGCCATCAAGCTAGCGGTCTGCTATCTCGTCATGGATGAGGCGGTCCCGAAGGTGAAGAGTGTCGAACGCTCGGATTATAAGGAGACGCTCGATACATCGGGTCAATACCTGAACAAGGCATTGCTCTTCCTCGAACCGTATCTCAATCCACCACCGGAACCGGAACCGGAGTCGTCTGGCGTGGTATTCCTATGAACCCGTTCAGTCCCTATGAGTCTCTCTTGTTCCATCGAGCGGACGTCTTCCGGATGGTCCAGTCGTCCGCGAAGTACAATGCGACCTCGACGCGGACGGAAGTCCTGCATGATGTCGCGGTCGGCTTATCGGAGCAAGAGAACCGGCTCAGCGTGTCCTATCAGCAGAATGAACTGAATCGCCGTTTCCTTGTCCATACAAAAGTACCGTTGTTAGCGGGTGACGAACTGCGGATCTACTCGAAAGACCGATCGCATGCATACGGGACGTTCACATGCGGGCGTCCTTATGCTGTCCATGATCGTCTAGGCATCCATCATTACGAGATTCCGGTCGAGGCAGTGGATAGCGCATGAGTGATTTCAAGTTCGAGTTGCATGACAACGGTATGTTCGACCGCTTCAATGCGCAACGTGTTCAGTTCGATGAGGAGCTGGAGCGGATTGGGAAGCTAACCGCTTTCGCGTTTCTGAATCGCGTCACGGCTGTCTCACCGGTCATGGATGGACGGCTCAGAAACTCGTTAGCAGCGGCATCAAGCGGAACGGATGGCGAAGACTCCATCTTCAAGATGCAGAAAATAAGAGGGATCAAACTGATGTTCGGCACGAACGTCGAATATGCGGACTGGGTCGAGAATGGTCACCGGCAATCCCGGCGATTCGTACCCGGTGAATGGAAGAATGACAAGTTCGAATATCGTCCGGACCATGACGGCGGCATGTGGTTACGACCGATGACCGTCATGGGAAAGCATTTCTTCAAGAACGCATGGCATTCATTCGAGAGCGACGGTCAGGATTTCATCAATCGTGAATTGGAGGCATTTTTCAATGAGCTACTTTGATAGTGATCAGTTAGGTGTCCAAGACGTACGATCCGTGCTTAAGTTCGTGCAGGACACCACCAACGTCCGCGGCTATGACCGCCCAGTCGAGCAAGGGGCAGAACGTCCCTTCTTCGTCTTGGCGCCACCGCGCGGGACACCGGAGATTTTCAGCGCCGGCTGGTACCGATACAAACCGATGATCCTCGGTACGCTATTCGTGGATGAACCCGAGCAGATGCAAGAGTTCGTCTCGCGGATTGCGACCATGCTAATGGTGAACTGTCAAGAAATCCCGTTAATTAGCGTCACAGCTGAGGGAGACTGGGTTGAGACAGAAGGGAAACTGGATGAGTGCGAGTTTGCGAACAATCTCATCTCGGACGATGCACTGAACTTCCAAGTCATCGGCCAACGGTACGTATCAGAACGAGAAGTCGAACTCCCGTCTCTCGATACGGCAGTATTTAACAAGGAGTTGAACACATATGGCACGTAAGCAAGTAAGCGAAGCGGTCACGATCGTTTTAGATGAACCGGTCTACCCAGCGGAAGAACTGATCGAGGCGCATGCCTCCCTTGGTTATCCGCGGCATATCGTCGTCGGTGCCTTATTCGGGCAGGCGGAGATGTCACAAACGGATGCAATCGAACGCGTCGAAGCATTCAAACAGAAAGAGGTGCAATGATCCATGGCAAAAGCAATGATTCCAGGTCGCCACGAGCGACAAGCGGACGTCTATGTCCGGTTCAACATCGCCACGACGTCCGGCGTCGAATCGTCAGCACGTGGCACGCTCCTGATGCCTGTCCGGGCAGACTGGGGTCCAATCAATCAAATCGTGACCGTCCGCTCGACAGATGAAGCGAAGACCGCGTTCGGAAGCGGACAATCCGCGTTCCTTTTACAAGATGCGTTCCTCAACAGCGCCTTCATCCGGGAAGACGGGACGAGCGTCGTATCCTTGAAGGAAATCAAGGTCTATCGTCTAGCAGCGAGTGCCGCGAAAGAAGCCTCGCTCGATTTGACGTCGATCAAGGTCAAAGCACGGTACAAGGGCGCACGCGGAAACCAGTTCGCGGTCACGATTCGTCCGGTCATCGGAGACAACAACAAGAAGGAACTGCTCTTGACAGAGAATGCACTGCAGCTCGAGAAGCTGACATTCGCATCGAACGACGATCTTGTCGCGCTTGCGGCGAACTCGAAGTACATCCGCGTCGAGAAGGTGACGGATGCCCTTCCAGCGAACGTCGTCGCGCAATTGTTGACGGCAGGACACTCAGGGGAAGCAGTGACGGCACTCGATTACGGGGAGTTCCTCGAAGTCGCGAAGACGGAATATGCGAATGCCATCATCCATGACGGTGTATCGGATAGCTCCATCCAAGCGATGTTCCTCGATTTCGTCCGGACGCAACGACCGAACGGTCAATTCGTCAAGACGGCACTCGGTGGACTCGCGTCAGCGGACGTCAATTACTATGGTGCCATCTCGACGATGCAGAAAGCGTATAAGGAGGGTGTCGAGTACTCCCCAGCGCAACAAGCCGTCCTCGCGTTAGCAGCGGCAATCTCGATTCCGGTCAACCGCTCACTCGCGGGTCATCTGACGATCTTCGACGATCTCGAGAAATTATCAGACGTCGATGCGAACCAGAAGATTGAAGAGGGTTACTTGTTGCTGAAGGCGGAAGGCAAGAACGTCGTCTACAATGCACCGGTCAACTCGATGACGGACTTCTCTCGACTTGATCCGCTCATCGGTATCGACGCGGATGCGGATCCAGACGCTGCCTTGCGTGACTTGCAACAAATCCAGACGATCAACGTCTTCGACTTGATCACGGAAGAGCAAGAGTTCGTCTTCAAGAAATACTTCCGCTCCCAGTCGAACAGTCCATCGAAGCGGGACGCTGTCGCGGAGAAGATCAAACAACTGGTCCTCGAACCCCTCGCGAGTTCGAATATCGAAGTCATCGAGCCAGTCTATGATTGTGTTCCAGATAGCCGATACCATGGTGATGGAGCGACGGAACAAGCGTACAAGACCGAAGCCTACTTCAAGACAGCATTCACTGTCTACGGGACGGCTACGCAAATCTACGCAAACAATACGGCGTCCTAAGTCGCTGAAACGAAACAGGAGGGAATCAGATGCCACAATCCTATGATGATAAGTTACCGGTACTTGATCCGCGGAAAGTGCTCCGCGGGAAGTACGGGCAGGTCTATGACGAAACCGGGCGTGCGATGGTCGAGGTCACGGAAGCAGAAGCAAAGGTCAAGTTCAACAAGAAGAAGGTCGAACGCGGGAATGCGAAAGCAGACGGCAACCGGACGATGGGTTCGGAGATCAGTGGGAAGATCAAGATGCACTGGACAGAAAAGATTGCGGAATTCCGTCGTAGTATCTTGGATGACCCGGATGCTCCGCGGACGCTCATCTTCGAATTACGTGATCCGGATCTCCGTGGAGAAAAGATCGCATTGATGGGCGTCACGTTCGATGAGGTCGATTTGGTCAACTTCAAGGTCAAAGATACGGGTGACACGGATTTAGCCTTCACGGCAGACGATTATAAATTCCTATAAGACGGACACAAAGGAGGCTTCGGTCTCCTTTTTCATTACAATTTCAGAGGAGGATACATATTCATGGAAACAGCAGACCGTTACGCACATGAAGTAGACGAAGCATCACAGGACGAGGTGGTACAGGAGAAGCAATACGTCTCCTTGTCC
>NZ_WBYY01000230.1:0-4082 GCF_048985645.1 Exiguobacterium sp. A1_3_1
GTGGGCTCGGAGATGTGTATAAGAGACAGACTTCGAAGTCTGTCCGTTGTGCCCGGCGTTGCGCCGCATCTTGCAACTGCTCTGCTTCACGTTCTGCTTGCTTTAGGATCAAGCTCGCTTCTTTTGAAGCATTGGCTTTGACTTCTTCAGCCGCTTCCTGTGCAACGATGATCGATTTATTCAACGTTTCTTCCATCGAACTGAAGTAGTCGACACGCGCTTGCATGTTTTGGATGACTTCTTGTTGTTGACGGTTCTCACGTAACAACAATTCAAAATCCTTGATGACTTGATCTAGGAATTCGTTCACTTCATCTTCGTCATAGCCGCGAAACTTTCGTGTGAACTCCTTATTATGAATATCGAGTGGCGTTAATGGCATGATGAATTCCTCCTCCGCATTTATCTTATCCTTTTAAAATACCGTATTGTAGTTTGATTCGATCACGTTTCGTTGATCCGAGGATTGCAATCAACTTGACGCGTCCTGTTCCACGCAAGGAAAGTAAGTCGCCTTCTTCTAGCATGAAGCTCGAATCATCCACTACTTTATAATTCACTTTACTCTCACCCTGTTTAATGAGCGCCTGTGCTTTTTGACGTGAGAAGCCTAGAATTTCACTCACGACCGTATCGAACCGAAGTGAGCTGACAAACCCAAGTGTCTCTTCCCACTCTTGATCCTTCACTTTCAAGCGATCTTCTGCGTCTACGCGCGAAAGACGAATCTTCGTCTTCCCTGCTCGTTCGACGTTTGCTTCGATATAGGTCGCGACTTCGTCCGCGACGGCAAACTGTACTTGATCCTGAATGATGACGTCGCCGAATTTGGCTCGTTTCAATCCGACGTTCAATAATGTACCGGTGACTTGACGATGAGAAAGTTCAACGAATTTAGTAGGATAATGAATGCGATAGATGGAAATGTCAAAGTCATCCGCGTTGTATTCATAATAATCTGGTGCGAGGATTGCCCGTTTACGTTCAGCGCCTTCGAAACCGCCCTCAAAAAAGAGGGCGCATTTCGAACCGACGAGTTCTTGTGTGATTTGTTGTTCACGTGGATCTAGGAAATCCGTTAATTTGAACGTATAGGTCGCTTCCACATGATCGATCCAGTTCAAGACTGAGTCGACGAATTCCCGCTCGCTTCCACGATAATGATCATATACGCTCATACTAAAAAGATTGCTCGGATACCCGATTGAGCCAAGTTCAAGACGAGGAAGGCTACAATCGGCGAGATATCCAGCATGCCCCCGATAGGCGGGATGATACGACGGAAGGGCGCTAGGAATGGCTCGACCAACATCGCGAGCACTTGTCCGAATTTAGAATCACGGGCATTCGGGAACCACGAAAGCAGGATATAAACGATCATGACGTAACTGTAATACTGTAACAACGTACTTAATGTACGACCAATTGCGTACATCACTTGAGAATCCATACTTACCACCCCTTATGATTAATATCATCTTCTCCAAGAAGATTCGAGATGCTACCAGCTAACTCGACGTTGTTCGGAACACAGAGGAGGGTATTCTGACTGATCGTCGTAATCGTTCCATCGAGAGCGAAGACGACACCAGATAAGAAATTAATCATCTGTCGTGATTGATCTTTTGACATACGCTGCATATTGACGATGACAGCACGGTTCTGACGAAGATGTTCCCCGATTTCCTGGGCTTCGTTGAAGACACGTGGTTCACTCAAGATGACTTGCGATTTCGTTTTTTTCGTCGCATGAAGCGGCACGATATTCGATTGTCTCACGCTGTCCTCCTTTTGAGTAACACTTGGGGTAGATTCCTCGTAATACTCTTCATACTCTTGTTGTGAAGCACCTCTACCTTTATTTATTGTAGCATCATTTTCATATTCAAGTTCATCTAAATCGTCGCTGTTGCCGAGAAATAGATTTTGCATTTTTGATTTAAAACCCATATCCATTCTCCCTTCTTCTCGTTTAGGTGTGAACGAGCGTCGTCCCGATTCGGACGAACGTCGCCCCTTCTTCGATGGCGATTTCAAAATCCGATGACATTCCCATAGATAACTCCGTACATGGAGCATACGACAATTTTTTCGCCTTGACCTCTTCTTGCAATGTTTTTAATGACCGGAATACCTCACGGATACGCGCCGTATCTTCCGTCAACGGTGCCATCGTCATCAGTCCGATGACACGAATCGCGGGATATTGACCGATTTCGTGTAAGAACGATGGTACATCCTCAGGCGCGATGCCTTGCTTCGATTCTTCCCCAGAAACGTTGACTTGGATGAAACAATCAATGATTCGGTCTGTTCGTTTATTGATCTCTTCCGCCAAATGAAGACGGTCAAGGGAATGCAACACGTCAATGGCATCGATGATTTGACGAACTTTACGCGTTTGTAGTGTACCAATGAAGTGCCACGTACAAGCAGTTCGTCCGAGCTCTGCCTGTTTTTCAAGCAATCCGTCCGGACGATTTTCTCCGAGATGGGTCACGCCAGCTGCTAATAATTCAGAAGCAACTTGACTTGAGACTGATTTCGTCACACCAATCAACTGTACCTGCTTTTCAGAAGAACTCTTTTCACTCGCTTGTTCCATTCGTTTTGTAACTTCTTGTACATTATCAAGAATTGACATCCAATGACTCCTTTACGATCAAACTTGCAAAGCGCCCACCGTGGTCACCGTGGCGATAAGAGAAGTAATCTTCCGCCTGACAGTGTGTACATAGACCTGAGTCAAGGACATCACCGACTCCACAACGCTCAGCTAGCGCAGCATTCGTTTTTTGTAGCGATAACATCGCTTTTCCATCTTCCTTGCGTATGTAAGGAGACTCATCGAGTTCAAGCGCATCGATTGCATCGATGACCGGTTGATCGACTTCGTAACAACAATCACGGATCGATGGACCAATGACCATTTGAATCGATGAACGACTCGCACCCGCACGTTCCATTTGCTTGACTGTTTCCTCGACGATATTGCCAACGGTTCCGCGCCAGCCGGCATGCGTATTCGCGATGATTCCTGTCGTCGGATCACAGAAGACAAGCGGCACACAGTCAGCGAAGAGCATCATCAATAAGACATTCGAATCGGTCGTCACCAATCCATCTGTACCCGAAATCGCTGTTTCGTAATCCAAAGCACCGCGCCCGGAGTCAAGTGTCGTCACCTGTTCGACGTGATTTCCGTGAACTTGCTGTGCCCAAATCGAGTTCTCGAGGGAGAGATCAAGCTGACGTGCGATGACTTGTCGATTCTGGATGACACCGTCGCGATCATCGTTGACATGTAACCCTAAATTTCCGTTTTCATGAGGGGCAGCGAACTTCGTCGTAAAGGCGGCACGTACTGTACCTGTCGGTGTATCCCATTTGATCCATTGTCCAAACATGTTCATGCCTCCTTTGATTTTAAAAAAAGAGGCGCCGCTTTCGCGACACCTCATCGTTTAGCAGTCGTGTCACTGGAACATCGATCAACGATTATTCCGGCGAAGGAAAGATGGGATGTCCATCGTTTCTTCGACATCTGGCTCTTTAGCCGGTTCGGGATTCGAGCTGACAGGTGTCTCTTCGACTTGTGGTTTTGACTCCTCTGTTGGTGGTGGAGTCGCTTGTTTTTTCTTCAATAAATTCTTCATCATTTCTTGAGCGGATGGAATTTCGAAATCGAGTGGTTCGTTTTCGAATTCCGTCGCGATGACTGTAACGATGATTTCATCTTCTAGGTTATCGTTGATGACAGAACCAAAGATCAAGTTGACTTCCTCATCAGCTGCACTCTGAACGATTTGTGCGGCTTCCGTCACTTCGTACAAGCTAAGGTTCGCACTACCTGTGATGTTCATCAGAACACCTTTCGCGCCTTCGATCGAGGTCTCAAGCAACGGACTCGAAATCGCTTTTTTCGCTGCTTCCGTCGCGCGGTGTTCGCCTGTCGCGACACCGACACCCATTAAAGCAGAACCTTTTTCCGTCATGATCGTCTTCACATCGGCGAAGTCGAGGTTGATCAGACCAGGTACGGCGATCAAGTCAGTGATACCTCTGTCTCTTATACACATCTC
>NZ_WBYY01000231.1:0-4044 GCF_048985645.1 Exiguobacterium sp. A1_3_1
TGGGCTCGGAGATGTGTATAAGAGACAGGTTCAAGACCGGCGTAGATCAAGTAGACCATGATGTCATCTCGACAACCGATGACGTCTTTTAGTTCACACGTTCCGTTGTAGATCAATTCGCTGGCGTTTCCAAGCCAGACATCCGTTCCGTGCGAGAGTCCTGAAATCTGAACGAGCTCTGAGAACGTCGTCGGTTTCGTCTCTTCTAACATTTGGCGGACGAACTTTGTTCCAAACTCCGGAATGCCGAGCGTTCCTGTTTTTGAATCAATCTGTTCCGGCGTTACACCGATCGATTCCGTCGAACTGAAGATTTTCATGACTTCTGGGTCATCGACCGGAATCGTCTTCGGATCACGTCCTGACAGATCTTGTAGCATCCGGATCATTGTCGGGTCATCGTGACCGAGGATATCGAGTTTGAGTAAGTTATCGTGAATGGAGTGGAAGTCAAAGTGTGTCGTCTTCCATTCAGAACCCATATCGTCTGCCGGATACTGAATCGGACTAATATCGTAAATATCCATATAGTCCGGTACAACGATGATCCCACCCGGGTGTTGTCCGGTCGTCCGTTTGACACCGGTGACACCACTGACGAGACGATCGACTTCCGCATTCCGATACGTCAACTCATTCTCCGACTGATACCCTTTGACATAGCCATACGCTGTCTTCTCAGCGATCGTACCGATCGTTCCGGCACGGTAGACGTAATCGTCACCGAACAGGACTTTCGTATAGGCGTGTGCTTGTGGCTGGTATTCTCCACTGAAGTTCAAATCGATATCCGGTACTTTATCCCCTTTAAATCCGAGGAACGTCTCGAACGGAATATCATGACCATCCTTAAACAAGGGGACATCACATTTCGAACAAGACTTATCCGGTAAATCGAATCCCGAACCGACGGAACCGTCATCGAAGAACTCCGATTCCTTACAATTCGGACAGACGTAATGCGGTGGCAATGGATTGACTTCCGTGATCTCGGTCATCGTCGCAACGAGACTTGATCCGACCGATCCTCGTGAACCGACCAAATAGCCGTCGTCGAGTGATTTTTTAACGAGTTTATGGGAAATCAGATAGATAACGGCGAATCCGTGACCGATGATCGACTTCAACTCTTTTTCGAGGCGGGCTTCGACGATCTCCGGTAACGTGTCGCCGTAAATCCGGTGCGCCATATCGTACGACAAGTTCCGTACTTCTTCATCTGCTCCTTCGATCTTCGGTGTATAGAGATCCTTTGGAATGATGTCGATGTTCTCGAATTGCTCCGCGACGGCTTGACTGTTCGTGATGACGAGACGTTCCGACACATCCGGTCCGAGGAACTTGAAGTCGTCCATCATTTCCTTCGTCGTCCGGAAGTGTGCCGGTGGCAATTGTTTTCGCATATTCAGCATGTTTGCTCCACCTTGCGTCCGGATCAAAATCTCCCGGTACGTCGCGTCATGTTGATCGAGGTAATGCACGTTTCCTGTCGCGACTGGTAAAATATCATGTTCTTCCGCAACGCGGATGATCTTTTTAATCAGTTCGCGCAGTTCGAGTTCATTCTGAACGATTTCCCGTTCAATCAAATGACCATACATTGCGGGTGGCTGAATCTCGATGAAATCATAGAACTGCATCACTTTTGCTAAATCTTCGTCCGACTTGTTCAAGGCGGCATCAAACACTTCGCCATTATCGCAAGCTGATCCGATGATCAATCCATCCCGATGCGCGACGAGTTGCGAGCGTGGTGTGCGGACGACACGGTGCACGTGTTTCGTGTGAGCAATCGAAATCAATTGGTACAGATTCTTCAAGCCCGTCCGGTTCTTCGCATAGACCGTCGCGTGGTATGGTCGTGCCCGCGAGATATCTTTCCCCATCTCCCGGTTGAGTGAGGCGTGTGTCTTCATGTCGAACATCTCATCCGCCATTTGAAGCAACTTGACCATCAAGTAGCCTGTCGCTTCCGCGTCATAAATGGCGCGGTGATGCTGCGTCAATTCGATGTCAAATCGTTTCGCGAGTGTGTTCAATCGGTGGTTTTTTAGCGTCGGCATCAAAACACGGGCTAGCTCAAGCGTATCAATGACTGGCAAGACCGATTCATCGTGTCCACCGGAACGGAGTGTCGCATTCAAGAATCCGATATCGAATGAGGCATTATGGGCAACGAGAATCGAGTCGCCGACCCAGTCCATGAATTCCTTGACGACTTGTTCCGGGTCTGGTTTTCCGCGGACCATATCATCGGTGATCCCTGTCAAATCAATCGTCGTCGCCGACAATAGATGCTTCGGATCCGCGAATGCTTCGAACTTATCGATGATATCACCGTCGTGGATCTTGACGGCTGCAAGTTCGATGATCTTGTTGTACATCGCGGATAGACCCGTCGTCTCGACGTCAAAGACAACGAATGTCGCGTCATCTAAGTTACGGTCCACGGGATGATAGGCGACTTGCACCCCGTCATCGACGACATTCGCTTCGATTCCATACAATACCTTGATATCGTTTTTCTTTCCGGCATAGTAGGCATCCGGGAAACTTTGGGCACCCGCGTGATCCGTGATCGCAACAGCAGGATGACCCCATTTCGCCGCGCGTTCAACGTATTTCGTCACGTTCATGACGGCGTCCATTTGACTCATTTGCGAGTGCGCATGTAACTCGACACGCTTCTCGCCTGCCCAAGGGTCAGCAGGGGCTTCCATCTTCACCTCTGACAGTTGGGCAATCATCATACAAAGATCGCGCAGGAACGTATCGAACTCAACGCGACCTGCCGCTTGAATCCACATCCCTTTTTTGATCGCAGAGAGTATCTTGACGTCTGTTTCGTCACGCGCAAACATCTTGACGACGAGGGAGTCCGTATAATCCGTCATTTTGAACGTAAAGATTGTCTTTCCACTTCGTAGTTCACGACTCTCTGCCGAGAAGACGAGACCACGAATCGCAATCCGTCGTTCCTCATCTTGGATCGTCTTAATCGGGACAATCTCATCTTGAATTGGTTTCCCGATCCGGATCTCAACCGGTCCTTCATCGTCATCCCGCGATTGTTCCCGTTTGAATTGCAACTCGAGCATCCGCTTTGCTTCTTCCATGTCTTCCTGTTTCACCTGATTGCGCAACGCTTCTTGTTTTGATTCGTTAATTTGAACAATCGGTTCACAGTTGAATTTCGGAAATCCGTAAGCACTATAAAGTAACTGCAATTCCCCACATAAGCTACTTTTTAAGAATCCTGCTTCCGGTTCACTCCGGACTGGAATGAATAATTTCTGTTCTTTGAACTCCGGTAAGACACGTCCGAGTTGTGTCCGCATCGCCGATGAAACGTCGGCGAGATCTTGCACGACATATGGCCAGTAATCATGATACAGGCGTTCGTCTGGTCGACCATCCGCGTATAGGATGACCTTGACTTCGGCGAATTGCTGATACCGACTTATCAAACGACTCGTAAAGAGTTGATAGACGTTTTGGGGCAAAACGTGTGGCAAGCGGATTTCAAATGTCCAGGTTGCTTTTGCTTTATTGACGCGAAGCTTCTCAAGAACTGCTTCGTTAAAGTATTCTTCAATGATACCGTTCGGTAATTCCAAGTCACTCAGCAACAGTGACATGCGTTGTTGTGTATCCACTCGCAATTGTGCTGTCTGATCGCTTCACACCGTGACAGCAACTCCTCCTCCTCTTGCGGATTGCCCAAGGGGCGAATGGGTGTGAGACAAGAAAACAGTCACTTTATGAAAAGTGACCGTCTCCATTCTTTATTCTAAACCTTCATAGAGTGAACGAACAGCCTCAACGACTTGTTCTTGTCCAATTTCTTCTGCATCGCCACCGCGACGAGCTTTTAATTCGACGATTCCTTCTGCCGCTTTTTTGCCGACGTTCAAGCGAACCGGTAGACCAATCAAATCCGCATCGGCGAATTTGACGCCTGCTCGTTCTTTCCGGTCGTCAAGCAGGACGCTGAATCCTGCAGCTGTCAATTCACGGTATAGTGTCTGTCTCTTATACACATCT
>NZ_WBYY01000232.1:0-4012 GCF_048985645.1 Exiguobacterium sp. A1_3_1
GGGAAGAGGAGAATCGGATATGCGACAAATCGTCAAATGGCGCTGGGCAATTCTTGCGTTATTGCTCATCGTCACAGTAGGGTTACTGTTTACGGCACCAAACTTGGCTAAACAAGCAGAAGAAGCAGGTGCGATTCAGCTTGCAAATGATGCTGATTCACAACGGGCAGCTGACATTTTAGAAAAAGCGGGGGCAAGTGAAGAAACCATTTCTCTCGTCATTCCGCTCAAAGACAAAGTCAGCGATGCCGATCGAACATCAATCGGGCAAATCGTTAAGGATTTAGAAGCACTTGATCGTCCGGTTACGGATGTGCTCGATCCGTTTGAAAACAAAGAGACGGAAGGACAGCTCGTCTCAAAAGACAAAAAGACAGTTCTCGTGCCAATCACGGTCGACGGTTCGCAAGAAGAGATCGTCAAACTAGCAAAACAAATCCGGACGGACCTCTTACCAAAGGATCAAACGATTTATCTAACGGGTGAAGCGTTAATCAATGATGACGTCAATACGAGCTCGCAAGAGGGACTGAAGCGGACGGAACTGATTACGGTCGGATTGATTTTCGGACTGCTTCTGCTCGTCTTCCGTTCAGTCGTCACACCGTTCGTCCCACTCGTTGCGGTTGGGTTTACGTACCTGATCAGCCAATCACTCGTCGCCTTTTTCGTCGATTGGTTCGGCTTCCCAGTATCGAACTATACGCAAATCTTCCTCGTTGCCATCCTGTTCGGGATTGGGACGGACTATTGTATTTTGCTCCTGAGCCGGTACAAGGAAGAGTTGACGGCAGGACACGACGTTGAGACAGCAATCGTCAACACGTATAAGACAGCAGGGCGTACGTTACTAATCAGTGGTCTCGCTGTTCTCGTCGGCTTCTCGGCGATTGGATTTGCGGACTTCCCGATCTTTAAATCGTCGGTCGCTGTTGCAGTCGGGATTGCCGTACTCTTGCTTGTCTTGTTTACACTTGTTCCATTCTTCATGGCGACATTAAAAGAAAAGCTATTTTGGCCATCGAAGAAGGCGGCGAGTCACCAAGACAGTAAACTGTGGGCACAGTATGGTGGACTATCGATTCGTCGTCCGTTGCTTGCGATGATCATCGTTGCGATCATCACGGTCCCGACACTCTTTACGTATGATGATGACCTTTCGTTTAATACCGTCGATGAGATTGGTACGAAGTATGAGACGGTAAAAGGACTCAATGCGATCTCGGATGGATTTGGTGCAGGTGAGTCGCTCCCGGTCAACGTCATCCTGAAGAGTGACGATGATTTGATTACTGAAAAAACAGTTCCTTATGCGGAACAACTCAGTCGCGAACTGGTGAAGATTGACGGGGTCAAATCGGTTCGTTCGATTTCTCGTCCGACAGGCGAAGTCATCAATGATTTCTACGTCGATCGTCAATTAAAACAAGTTGCTGATGGTATGAAGAAAGCTACCGCCGGTCTCACGGATGTTCAGTCTGGTCTGACGACGGTGGAAGATAATTTGAATGGGATTACAGGACAGCTACCAGCAGGAGACGCGGCTTCAGCAGGTGCGAGTCAGTTGCAACAAGCAGCAGACGGACTTGGGCAAATTAACCAACAGTTGACGCTCGTCGGTCAAGGTCTACAATCGACCCAAAACATTCCGCAAACCGTCGGAACGTTGAATGCCTTGTCTGGTCAATTGAGCCAAGTTCAAGCCGGCATCAGTCAAGCAGCAAGTGGGATTGCGTCTCAAGGTGCGCAAGCCGGTCAACTTGGAAGTGGGTTGACTCAACTCGCGGACGGTGTCGGTCAAGCGAACGCAGGATTGACGAAAATTGAAAGTGGTCTTGAAGACATTTCTGATCTTCTGACCGAGATGGGACAAGCGACATCGATTCGGGGGACAGGTGTGTTCGTTCCAAAAGATACGCTGTCGGATAAAGCCTTTAAACCAGCAATTGATCGTTACGCGATCGATCAACAGACGGGATTGAAGTTCGAAGTCATCCTCGAAGATGATCCGTATTCTCCGGAAGCGATTCAAACGGTCGCTGCGATCAAAGAGACGACAGCGAAGACAATCAAAGGTACACCGTTTGAAGACAGCAGTGTTGCATACGGTGGTATCTCAAGCGTCAACAGTGATTTAAACGATACGTCGAAAGCCGATTTCAAACGAACAGTGACGGTCATGCTGATCAGTCTCTTCGTGATTCTAGCAATCATGTTCCGTTCGTTGATCATGCCGTTGTTCATGATCGGTTCGTTATTGCTGACGTATTATACGTCGATGTCGATCGCAGAGCTGATCTTCGTCAACGGACTCGGATATGACGGTATCAGTTGGGCCGTTCCGTTCTTCGGATTCGTTATGTTGATTGCCCTTGGTATCGACTACTCGATTTTCCTACTCGACCGTTTCCGGGAAGAGACCATCAAGGGACTCGATACGAAGGAAGCGATGTTCCTGTCGATGAAAAAGATGGGGTCTGTCATCATCACGGCAGCGATCATCCTCGCAGGAACCTTCGGAGCGATGATGCCGTCTGGTGTCTTGAGTCTCGTTCAAATCGCGACGATCGTCATCACAGGTCTACTCTTGTATGGTTTGATCGTCTTACCACTCTTGATTCCAGCGATCACGGTATCGTTTGGCAAAGGGGTCTGGTGGCCGTTTCGACCAAACGCTAAAAAATAATAACTAACCAGACCGGGTTCGTCTTCTAGATGAACCCGGTTTTGTCATGACGTATACTAAAAGCAGATGATAAGGAGGTAGAGCATGCAACACTTCAAACAACTAACTTCACGGATTTGGTATCAGACACCGGTCAGCGAGACGGACCGCCCGATTCTCGCCGTCGTACGTGGGGAAAATCATCAATTGATGATCGATGCGGGAAACTCGTCAGCTCATGCAGCACTATTCTTAGAAGAAATGAAGAAACACAATCTTGGATCACCTGATTTATTGGCATTGACCCACTGGCACTGGGATCATATTTTTGGGATGAAACATCTCGGTCTGCCGTCAATCGCGACCAAGCAAACGATCGAACGAATGAAGGAGATGCAACCATACGCTTGGACAGATGGAGCGTTACAAGAACGAATGGATCAAGGCATCGAGATTCCGTTTTGTGCGGACGCGATCAAGCTCGAGTTCGGTTCGACACGTGATATTGAAGTCGTTTTACCGACGATCGGCTTTGAAGGACAACTGGATCTTGATTTGGGCGGGGTACACTGTCAGTTGATTGAAGTCGAAAACGATCATTCCCCGGAAAGTCTACTCGTCTACATTCCGGAAGAACGTGTCGTGTTCTTAGGCGACGCGATGTATGCCGATATCTTTTCACCGAAGTGGAATTATACGGTCGAACGGACGACGCGTTTACTAACGACACTCGATCGTTTAGATGCCGACTATTATATCTGGTCGCATGGAGAAGCGATGCCGAAGTCGGAATTTGAAGAAGAGATCAACATGTTGCGTCGAGCCATTCGCGTAACAGAAGCGACCGGAGGACGACTGAAGGACATGCGGACCTTATATGCAGAAGAGACAGGACGACCGTTGACAGAAGATGAGACCGAAACATTGATTTATTTCGCAAATGGAACGAAATGACAGATCATAACAAGGGATTGGATACGAGACGTCGAAAAAGAGAAGTACTACGAGCTTGTTAAAGGGAGCGGTACTACATGACGAAGCAAAGATTCGAACGAGATGAAACCGTCGATCGCGTCTTTTTTGGGAAAACGGGCATCTTCTCATTTTTAATCATCGTCGGAGGCATTCTATATCTACTATATGATTTGTATTTACAATGACCGGGACGCATGCGTTCCGGTTTTTTGAATTCAGGGGAGTGCACGAAAACCAGATATTGGGTAATAACTTGCGTGAGGCTGTTCGAGAAGGTGAGAGGAGATGTCGGATGAAACGAATTCAAATTGCGGATTTTGATCGACGCATGCCATCGATTGAACTGGTCGAAAAGGATGATCACTATGAAGC
>NZ_WBYY01000233.1:0-3919 GCF_048985645.1 Exiguobacterium sp. A1_3_1
CAGAGCCGTATCCCTTCTCTTTCTGCTTTGCTGCAAGTGACTTAATCGCAAGGTCTCTTCCAATCTCTTCGTTCTCGTTTCGTGGCGTGGCTTCTTTCTTCATGTTCATCTTCTGACCAACGTATTCTTTCGCATATCCGATGGCGTGTTCCATCAGTTTTTTCGTGACTCGTGGATTCCCGTCCTTATCTCGTTGAGCCGATACCATGTCTCGGATCTTGTCGATCACTTGCTTGAAGAACTCGACCTGACGCTTCAAAGTACTATTCTCCATTCTCAAGGTGAACATCTCGCCCAGTTGGCTATCTTTTTTCCTGTTGTCCTTCTCCAGCGTCTGGACACGTTGCTCCGAGATCCGCAATGCCCGTTGCATCCGTTCCGCGACTTCCGCCCGCTTCTTCAGTTCCAAGAACGTATCGTTCGACATCGACACTTTGTTCAATAGGTTCGGCTTTAGATCGAGATTGATTGACTCGTCGAAATCCAACTCTTTGAGCGAATCGATTCGCTCGTTGAGTTGTTTTTGATGCTCCTCGAGGTCTTTTCTCGTGGCATCCAAAAGTCCGTTCATGTCCTGGGTGTCCATGATGAGTCGTTCCTGGTTTTGACTCATATCGTACTCGAACTTCGCCACTTCTTCTTTGATCATTCCAATTTGTTGGAGCGCTTCTGTTTTGGCAGCTTCTACTTTTTCCTCGAATCCTCTTTCAATCTTCTTGCGTTCAATATCTTTGTTATTCCGCATGTAATAGACTTCTCGATGCAGAATTGTACGATCCAAATCCAAATCCTTTATTTCTTTTTCCAAGTCCAGTTTCGCTTTGTACTGATGAATATCGAGTTTCTGTTTCGTTTTTTCTCCCGATCCACGCACGACATCGAATCCTTTTGCCCGCAGCCGTTCCGGAATCTCGTCATGAATCTCGTTTAATGCTGCCTTGTTCATTGTCGTTCTTGCTTGTAATCTTCCTGTTTCTTTGTCGATGGGCATGAAGTGAAGGTGCATGTGAGGTGTCGATTCGTCGAGGTGGATTTTCGAACTTAGGACATTCTCTTTTCCGAAGCGATCGACGAAATAGTCATGACACGTTTTGAAGTAATCGTGCATCTGATCCTTCGACATTTCCTTTGCTGCAGATTCTGGAATGGTGATGATATTCGAGTAAGTAATGACCGAATTCTTTTGGACTCGTTTGTTTTCAGATTTGAGTTGATCGACCCGTTCTTTTGCTCGTTGATAGAGATTTAATTCGCTTTGTACGAGATCATAATTGAGGTGGGTACGATCAAGATCAATCATGTCATTTTTGATTTGTCCTTCTCTTTCTTGTTCTCTTTCTTTGCCTTTAATATCGGACATTTGGTTCTTTTGAGCGTTCCAGGCGAATTCGATCGACATGGGGTTTTCCTCCTTATCCAAACAAAGACCGAGAGAAGCGAGAGGGGAATTTGTCGGCATTGATTTTATAAGAGTATAGCCCGCTATACTCTTGCAAAGCAAGAGGCGGTCTCTACGAGGTGAAAAGAGCATGGCTGCGCCACTCAAGATCAATGCTGCTTCGTGTCTTAGACACGAAAAAAGACGATGCTTAAGCATCGTCTTTTAAAAAAATAAAACTTAAAGAATCATAAAAAAATATCAGTCAAATACTTAAAATTCATCATAAGGTACTATGATGAAATCTTCTTTTTGAAGACCATTTGGCTTTTCTTCTTTAAACTCTTCAACTAGATCTAAAAAGTTAGAAACTGTTTTTTCTAAGGCTTCTTCAATCGTAAGAGCATAACCTGTTGTACCTTCTGGATAACCATCTGAATCTACTAATTTGAGATTTGTATATCCAGTAAAACCAGATTCTCCAGGAGCTTCATCATTATTGTAACTAGTTTCGTATATCTTTACTTTGAAACCACCATAATGAATTGTATCTCCTTCATAAATTTCTCCGAAAAATTTTAAAGCAGCTATATCAAATTCAGCTACACACTTTTGTATCATTCCAACACGATCAATTCTAAGATCTTTCCAATTCAAATAACAATCTCCTATCATGATTTTATATATCTAATTCATCAATGTTTTTTCCGTTGTATTTTTTCATCTCTTCTTCGGTTAATTGAATGTATTCAAGTACAAAATCAGACTGATCAGCTTTCCAACTAGCCATAATCTTATAAAAGTATTCGTTCTTGTCCTTCTCCATGTACTGTTCCAATTCATTTGCTTTGTACTTCAACATGTACTCTTTAAAAAGACCACTATAAGCGATAACTTGCTTACCCTTTAAAGAATTGTAGAAGGTCTCGAATACTTCTGGACTGACGCCCATATCGTTACTCTTTGCCGAGTATTTGGCGATCTCCGCAACTGCATTTCCGGTCTGTTTTTCCTTGATTCGTTCGATGTGAACTTGCGTGATAGTATAGTCACCAGTGACCTCGCGCCACATATCTAACCATTCATCACGTTTGATGTAATTCTTTGAGTTGTTGAAGTAACTTTTTTTGACGGCAAGAACAACATGAAAGTGTGGGTTGTATGTATCATAGGTGGGATTCTCGTCTCCAACTTTCAATCCTAATCGTTCATAATACGCCTGTTTTTTCTCGAATAGTGGAGTCGTAATTAACGGATTCCCGTCATATGTCATCTCCAATTTTCGAGCGTATCCTTGAATCACTTTTTTCACTTTTCTACGCATAAACAATTTATGAAATGCCTTGTTCATGCTCTCGATCTCCGACTTCACTTCGTTCGCTTTCACATTCGGTGTCGTCAAAGTGAGAAACAAATAGTTCACGTCATGTTCTTCGTGCATGGCTTCCATCACCACAGACAATGCCATCGCATCTTTTCTAGCTTTGCGCCAAGCGCAAATCGGACAAAATCGATTCTTGCAATGATTCCCTCCAACCATCTTCTTTTTCTCCTTATCCAATGTCGAAATATACAAGTTGAACGTCCCACACTCTTTGTACAGTTCCTGCATTTTTTCGGAAAGATGATCCTTCGCTAGTTCATACATACGCAGATTGTCGAGTTTTTTTAGCTTTATAAGTGCAATAGGGTCTTGTTTTTTAGGTGTCATATTGTCTATAATCCATGTGTAGCACCGTTTTACGGAATCCGTTTATGGATAACGCAAAAGGGTACAAAACAGCATAAGCTAAAGGACTTGCCTCCGATCTTTGTTTATTATTTTCGTGTGGTAACTTAAATGCTAAACGAGTATACTCGGAAACGCAAGTTCTTTTCTTTCTAAAGCGTTGGGGCACAAGGGATTCACTCACTTGTTCGCCCCTTTTTTTGTGCATAAATAGTTACCCTTATTATCAAGATAAGAAAAAACTATTTTTCGCAGACGCTTTTCCTTGCTCAAAAGAACCAAAAAAACAAACGAAGGTGGTAAAAATTATGCTTACGATCGTGCATCTAAGTTCAGGTGAAAAAGTCATTCTTCGAGGTTCTGCAAAAGAGATACTCGGAAACATCAGCGAGGCAGGTATCGAAGAAGGATACAGCGAGTACAAAGTCTACAACGAAAAAAATGAAAAAGATGAAAAAGTGATCATTTTCCATAGCCACATTACACATATTCGTAGCTACACAGAATAAAGATCGACTCCCCAACCCCTCGATCCCGAGGGGCTCCCTCGCCGGTAGGCAGGTTCTCACGTATGGAACGTGAGAACAGCAGAGAGGGTTTTTGTCGTCTAGGGCGTCAACTCTTATACTCATAACGAAGAACCCCTCTAGAACGCCCTGTGAGCGATTCTGAGGGGTTTTATTCGTTATTCCGTTACGTTGACACCCATATCAGCCTAGAAACGGCCGTACGGACTCCTAGCGCTCCATATCAGAGCCGTATCCCTTCTCTTTCTGCTTTGCTGCAAGTGACTTAATCGCAAGGTCTCTTCC
>NZ_WBYY01000234.1:0-3872 GCF_048985645.1 Exiguobacterium sp. A1_3_1
CAGGATCAAGGTCACATTTTGTTTACTGCGTTTACTTGAAAAATCAAATGTTTGTTGCTTATAAGCCCCTATATTTTTAAGCGTCAATGACTTTAGTTTCATTTTCTATCTCTCCTTCATGATACAACTGAAGGTAATCTTGCTTTAGCAAAGATGTCACTTCTTTTTGGAATCCGCGTTTTACTTTTAAACTTACGTATTCATTTCCGATATGGAATAATTTTTTAACAGTATTTAAATCAAGTTGATGTTTTTGAACCAACAATTCCAAATCTGACATTTGATCTGCTGTCATCAATGGTCGATCATCATGTTCCCAGTCAAGTTCAGTACCGTAGACTTCGTAATAAATTTGTGGCAATGAATCATTCCAGTCGCCTTCACGTAACCACATTCTTCTAATCATTCGAAGCTCTTCTTCTTGAATCAATGGAATATCATGTGATGTAGGCGCATTTAAGTCCCGTTGAACTTCTAATAGTTCTTTTAATAACATTTGCCGTGCCTCAAGCGTAAAAGGTCCTAAACCTAGTTGAGAATAAGATACGTTTCCTTCTCGATCTACCTGGCGGATGAAAAAATCTCTATGTTTTTCAGGACGACTCAAATCAATTTGATTGTTTACGATATACGAATTTAAGTTATATTCATCTACTACTTCAGCAGTTTCCACTTCAGGAAGCTCAACGTTCTCTATAGAATAGAGCTTAGCTGATCTCCCGCCCTTTTTCTTGATTGAAAGGTATGTGATCCCATCTTTTTCGTAATGCTCTACACCGATTAAATAGAACTTACCATTCATGCGACGATGCATTCTTAAGTTACGATCGTCTCGTACCCGCACTAAACGATTTCTATACTTCAATAATGGTGTCATCCACTCTTCGCCACTGTTAATAAATCCAGTAAGTGATTTATCTTCTGATACTACTGGACAAACCCAGCATCCAAAGCGACTGTTTCCACATGATCCAGCACTTTCTTTTATTGATTGATCAACTACTAACGGACATTCTCCACTAGAATTCAAGTACATTTCTTGTAACTTCGCATTGTCCTCTCCCCATGGTGAGGGATTGGATAAAAGATAACCCCAAACATCATCTAATCCAAACTCTTTAATAGGTGCAAAAACAAAGGCATTATTTAGTGTCGTATGCTTTAGTAGTTCAGTTCCTTGAATTTCATGTTCTTTAATTGAATTTCCTCGACTCTGACTTTCTTTAGAACGAACACCCAAAACCATAATAACTTCACCAAAACGATTTACTTTATCCTTAATGAATCGATCTGCCGGGTCAATTTTTAAACGATCTGTACACCATCTAAACGTTTGATTGGGTGTTGGGTATCCTCTGCCAATAATATTCGACCAGAATGTTTTTTCCGTTAATGGTTTTACTTTTTGTGTTTCTAAAGGTAATCCAGTTCGTAAGGCAGTGTCTTGCATACGTTGCAACGAACCATTGATCATTGCTGCAACTAGTGGATTTTCGACCATCGTATCAGAAGAAATAACGTATACTTTTTTGTGCCATTGTTCTGGTAACATTTCTAACAGTGCTTCAAATATTAGTTGTACAGTTAAAGTTGAATCTTTCCCTCCACTGTAACCAATAACCCAAGGTCGATCGTCTTGTGCGTATACTTTTTTTATCAGTTCCTTAGACTGTCTTGCTAAAGGATTGTCTTCTTTTTTAGCTAGTTGATTACTTATAATCCCCATATTAATTTAACTTCCTTTCAACAGAGAAATCTTCTTCCATTGCTTTCTCTTTTTCATTCAATTCAATATTTAAAAGCTGTTTAATTCGAATAGATGTTAATGCGATTGTTCGGCGATTTTTGATGATTCTCCCGGAATCGTCATAAGCTCTTCCTTTCCAATCTTTTTCATTTGTTCGACTCCAATCAATTCGTGCCAGCTCCTTAATACCTATTAACCAAGAATCTGGTCGTTGCGCAATCAAGGTTCTTCCTACTTCTGCCACTGCTTCGATAAATAATCCTTGGGCTGTAATCGATTGTAATCTCAATGTTCTCGGAGAAATATTTCTTTTCAGTACTTCTTCCCATTCAGGAATAGTCTCACATAATGTACTCCAAAACAAATTTATAACTTCTACATCCTGCTCAGTAATTGGTTCGCCTTTAGACTTTTCGATTAGTCGTAAATTAGCATTATATATATGATTGATTGATAATAGTTTTGGTGAATTTTTTGAGAGCGAGGTTCTTTCTTTTTCTGTATATCTAGATAAAAGTGGAATTTCACTTAGTAAGTTTTTAGTCACCATAGATAATTGATCTCGATGGTCGTACAGTATGCCAATCGATGAGGTCGTATTAACTGCATGACGATTTAAATCTGAAAATATTTGTTGAGATCTCTTCAATCCAGCGTCTTGAAAGAAAACAACTGATATCGTTTCATTTCCAAGTTCAGGTGCCAGTTTGAGCGCCTCTTCAATCGCTGCTCTTCTATGCTGACCGTCATTGATTAAAAACCTAGATTCTAAAGATATTGAGAGTTGTCCAAGATTTTGGTAATTAGGATGGTCATTGAACGGTTCAAAACTCATCTCGCCGTCTACAGAAGCCGTTAATGAAGAAAATACGTAATCTTCTGGATGATGAACAATATATTCTGTTATTTCTGGAATACGTCCTTTATTAATAATCCGTTGAGCGCGATATTCAACAGGTACTTCTTCTTCATCAAACAAAAAGATTTTAGGTATTAGTTTCAATGGACACATTACTACAAAATATTCTTTATTAGCTTGATAGCCTTTTAACGCAGGAAAATTATAATTAAAAGTAGCATTCATGTTATATATAATCCCCTCTCATTACGTACGTAACTTTGATATAAGTATAAAAAAATAAAGGTTATTATTCAAGTGAATATAACCTTTATTTGGATTTAATCTATCTAACATTTATTTTAAAGTCTTTTAGCTTAAAATCTTAATCCTGAAGTCTTCTAAATCTCCGCTATTATGATGGTTTTCCCATACTGTATATAATGATTCAATCCCGTGCTCAATGAACATTCTCATTTGCTTCTTAATATCAAAGTCTGTCAAAGTTGAACCTGCTTCATTAATAATTAGATGTTTGAAGATCGTAAAATCTTCTCCTGAAATAATTGCACCCATTTCCCAGTCACTACTTTCGCACCCTGAAGGAAGTTTTGTATACAGCCCTTTACTGTTTGCAATTCCTTTTGATAAGCCTAGTTTTACTACAAATGGTCGAACATCTTTTGATGATTCATCAAAAGTATCTACGAATTCTCCCATCAAATTATCAATTCTTGTTTTCGTTAATTTAGAAAGTTTAATTCCCTTTGAATCCATTATGATACTCCTTTCGTGAATTCGAAGTATCCTTCACGAATTACTGTATACTTCTCTTGTTCGTTGTAATCTAACATCAACTGTTTTGCTGTATTTTGCTCCATTAACTCCATATATTCTTTTGTGATTTCTGTATCTGTTGATAAAATCACAACTTGTTTACTCAACTTTCTATAGAAATGCGTAATCAAATTATTTCGATGATGACTATCTAATCGTCCTAATGGTGTATCGATTACCACTGGTAAATCTAAGTCAGAAGCTTTTGTCATCGCCCAAATAAATGCTGAAGAAATAATTTGTTTTTCCCCTGCAGAACGTTCTTCGATTGGAATTTCTGTTCCTGCTTCATTTTTTATTCTGATACACATGCTTTTCTCATCAAAATAAGCGTTCCCAAATTCATTTTGCTTTCTAAATAAAGCAGATAGCATCTCTTTGAATTCAAAACTGATTAAAGCAACTTTCCAATTCAAGACTTGTTCAGTGTAATCTGTCTCTTATACACAT
>NZ_WBYY01000235.1:0-3868 GCF_048985645.1 Exiguobacterium sp. A1_3_1
GTGGGCTCGGAGATGTGTATAAGAGACAGATATGATTGGTTACTCTGTCAGCGTTCGCTTTCACCCGTGACCTTACAGCACGTCCAGCTGATCGGCGAACATCGACTGCCGCATCACCTTGTACCGAGCGATCATTACGGTGTCCTCGCTCATGTGACGCTACACTAAGACAATAGGTCTACACCCGTTACGGGCGCAGACCTATTGTTTATTTTTTATATTCTTTTTCAGTTCCGTCCGAGAATTCGATTTCAACCTCTAAGCGGGAAGCATCTTGAATCGCAAACACACGCTCGATCTCACTGATGACCTCTTTTTCAGATGTATCCGCATCAATCTTTAAGTTCTTGAACTTCGCGTCGAGTTCCGCCATCGCGTCGTCTCCTTGCTTTTGCTCCCCTTTATAGCGATATTCCGCTTCCGTTCCGTCATTATCCCGATCATAACTAATATCAATGGCATCCTTATCCCCTTCAACGTTCGCTTCAATCGACAGACTGTTGAAGCCATAATCGGTGTCGGCATTTTTCGTTACCGTATCCTTGTCCTGCATCGTGTCGTCGGTCGTGTTCGAATTCGTTGATCCTTCTTCGACCTTGTCCGTCGACGTTTCGTCATTTCCGCAACCCGCAAGCATTAAACTCATCGCGAACAATGTCGCGACACTGTAGCCCGTTAAACGTTGTTTTTTCATTCCATCACATTCCCTTCTGCTGGAATCGGATGTTCATTTAACATCTTTGCAAAATGGTATAGGTTGGCAGCTAAAAACTGTGCGTGTCGTTTCGTAAAGTCGTTGTTCCGTCCTGCTTCGATGTAAGACGGTCCTGGTCCCGCTTCACCGACCCAGTAAGCATCGACGTTCGGCGGAATCGTAAAGCCGATATGCGACAGACCGTACAAGATGGAAGCAGACGCATGTTTAGCTCCGTCTTCATTCCCCGTGACGATGACGCCACCGACTTTGTTGTAGTAGATCGCTTGTCCGAGATCGTTCGTCAAGCCGCTCCCTCCGTATAATCGTTCAATGACTTGCGTCGCGACACTACTTTTTTCGCCCAGCCAGAGCGGTGTTCCGATGACGACGATGTCGGCTCGTTTCACCTTTTCGAAAATCACCGGCCATTCATCCCCGTTTCCTTCGTCTTCCGTGACGCCGAACGCTACTTGGTGATCAACGATGCGGACAATTTCTGAAGTGACGTCCTCTTGTTTCCAATATGCGATCACGTCACGGATCAGCGCCTCCGTATTCGATGGTTCACGTGATGCTTTTAAGGTGCAGTTCAAGAATAAGGCATGCAACATCCGTCCATCCTCCTCCGTCATTTTAAGTAACATCATTCGTCTTTAGTACTTTCCTTCTTCCATCGACGGATAAACTAAAAAACCCTCGCTTCAGCGAAGGTAGATCATGCTAGAAGATTTGAAATGAACAATCAAGCGTGTAAAGATCACTTCATTACCTGAGGTCATTTCGTCGCTCAAATAACAACGTGTCTCGCCAAACACCATGATGCTGTGCGATGGCACGTCGTCGACCGACTAGTTCGAACCCAAGTCGCTCATGCAGCCGTCTGCTTGTGATGTTTTCTGGAAACATGTGTGATTGAAGCGTCCAGATCCCGTTGGCGTCCGCATAGGTGATCAATGCCTCCATTAAGAATCGCCCACCGCCGAGTCCTCGAGCGGAACGCTCTAGATATATACTGACTTCTCGTACGCCACGATAGACATGACGTTCAGAAACACGTCCCAGTTTAGCCCAGCCAATCACTTTTCCTCCTTGCTCTAGAACGAATCTTTCAGATTGCGTCACCGTTCTCCACCACTCTTGCTCATGAATCAGCGTTTCAAACGTCGCGTTTCCTTCTTCTATTCCTTGACGATAGATGGCTAACACAGTGCTACGATCTTTCTCTTCCATCGAACGAACAAGCATCGAATTCCCCCTTTCCTTATTTACAATTGAATATGAGAAAATCATATATTTATTATTTGCAATTTGCAAGTTTATAGTGTATAACTGATTCATAAGCAAAATAGAGAAAGGAGAGCTATACATGAATGAAACGCGTGAATTATTTCAAACGTTCACCCGGCGCTTCGGATTATTGAATAAGAATTGTTGTGCCGTCCTAGATGAAGAGATATCTCTCGTTCAAAGTCATCTGCTGTATCAGGTTGCCAAACATCCTGACTCCGCAATGCAAGAAATTGCGGACCAACTCGCTCTTGATATCACTACGTTCAGCAGACAAGTACAAACATTGATTAAGCGGGATCTACTCGTAAAGCGTCCCGCGATCAACGATCGGCGAATTCACCTACTTCGCCTGTCCGAGAAAGGGTTACGTGTTGCTCAAGCCATTGACGAAGAGATGAACACGTATCTTGATTCCATCTTCTCATCAATGACTTCCTTCGAAAAAGCACATGTCCTCCAGGCAATCGACTTGCTGAACACGAAGATGGGCGAGAGTGACGTCTGCTGTAAACCATGTCTCTAATACTTGCAACTTACAAATAAAAAGGAGGTTTTATTCATGTCATACGCTTCTTCCCACCCCATCGTCATCATCGGTGCCGGTCCGATCGGGCTTGCAGCTGCAGCTCAACTTGTAGTGGAAGGTCAATCGTTTTTACTATTTGAGAAAGGTCCTTCGATTGCCCACTATATCAAACAATGGGAACACGTTCGGATGTTTTCGACGTGGCAATACAATATTAGTGACGCAGCACGTCACTTGCTCGAGCTGACGGACTGGATTGCACCAGCAAACGATACTGTGCCGACCGGAACTGAATTGATCAAACAATACCTTGCCCCACTTGCTGCATTACCGGAAATTGCTCCCTCTCTACATTTCCAACATAAGATTCTCTCGATCTCACGGGCAGGTCTAGACAAGATGACAAGTGCCTCACGTTAAGTAACGCCGTTCGAATTAGTCATAGATACGCCGAATGGTCGTAAACATATTCTCGCTCGCGCGGTCATCGATGCGTCTGGAGTCCTCGGGCGACCAAACCCTGCAATCAGTTCTGGTCATCGAGTCGAAATTGAGCAGAACTTACCTGTCCGGTATTCGATCGTAGATGCGAAACGTGATACTGTTGTTTTCGCTAATCAATCCGTCGCTGTCGTCGGTAGCGGGCACTCGGCTTTGAACTCTCTCCTTGAACTCGTTTCCATTAAAGCACAACATCCTGAAACGGAGATTCATTGGATCCTTCGCAAATCGGACCCAGCTCAAGCTTACGGCGGAGAAGACAAGGATGCACTGGAAGGTCGCGGAGCACTCGGTTCGCGTCTCCGTCAACTCGTTGAACGAGATCAGATTAGGGTTCACTCCAGCTTCAAGACCCAATCCATTGAATCGGAAGGAAAGTCGTTTGACATCACTGCTCAAGATGGTCGGTCCCTTCATCAGATCGATCAGCTGATCGTCAATGCAGGAAGTCGACCTGACTTTTCGTTCCTCGAGGAGGTACGGCTTGATATCGACCCTGTCACCGAAAGTAGTCGAATACTTGCTCCTCTGATTGATCCGAACCTTCATAGCTGTGGAACTGTCCGTCCACATGGGGAAGCAGAGTTACGTCATCCAGATCACGGACTTTATCTGGTCGGTGCGAAGAGTTACGGTCGTGCTCCGACCTTCCTGCTTGCGACCGGTTATGAACAAGTTCGATCAATCGTTGCTTTTCTTGTCGGAGACGAGACACGTGCCAAGCAGGTCAAGTTATCATTACCAGAGACGGGTGTGTGCAACGTTTCCCTGCCACAATCATCGACTTCCTGTTGTTCTTAACAATATACATCGGACCAGTCTTAGACCTGTCTCTTATACACATCTCCGAGCCC
>NZ_WBYY01000236.1:0-3863 GCF_048985645.1 Exiguobacterium sp. A1_3_1
GTGGGCTCGGAGATGTGTATAAGAGACAGCGCTCCATCCGCTTGTACGGACCATGTTTCTACTTCATTCATTTATCCATCGTTCCTTTCTTAGTCAACCGTTCTTCGAACATGACGCTGATCAACATCGTGATGACACCAAACGTCAAACAGACGTCTGCGACATTAAAGATCGGAAAATTATAGCCGAACGGGAAGAAGTGGAAGAAATCAACGACTTCTCCTCGTGCCATTCGATCAATGAAATTTCCGATCGCACCACTGAGCAATAACGCGATGCTCCAAGCAAATACCTTATTTTTCGTGCCTTCCTTGTAGAGGAAGTAAATCAATCCAATGACGACGACGACCGTAACGATGAAGAAAAAGCCGAATTTACCTTCGAGCATTCCCCACGCGGCGCCACGATTCCGATACGAGTTGAGATAAAAGAAATCCGGAATGACCGTGATCGCTTGACCAATCGTCATGTTTTGAACGACGATCCATTTCGTCAACTGGTCGATTCCAACGAGTAAAGCAGCAATCCCTAAGTAAAGCCACATCCTATTGTCCTCCGCATCCAAAAATAATGAGGGACGTCCTGCGAAGTCGCAGTCGCCCCTCCCTTTGTATCATTATAAAGAATTGACGACTTCAGTACAACGTGGGCAAAGCGTCGGATGAGCCGGATCTTGTCCGAGTTCCGTCGAATATGTCCAACAACGTTCACATTTTTCACCGTCAGCTTTTTGAACCGTGATGCCAGTCGTCTCATACATCTTATCCGCTGTTTCCACGAATTCGAGTTGTGAGACTTGGAGTAATTGCTCAAGATGATCGATTGTTCCGAGCAAGGCTTTCGTCTCTTCCTTCGGTGCAAGTAAGAGTTTCGCTTCGAGTGTCTTACCGACGAGTTTCTCAACGCGCGCTTCCTCGAGTGCTTTTAAGACATCATCGCGGAACGTCAGGAACGCGTTCCATTTCTCGATGAGGGCAAGTCCTTCTTCTGAGACTTCGACCGTTTCCGGAAGGTCCGTCAAGAAGATACTCTTCGTCTCAACAGCTGGTACGAATTCCCATGCTTCGTCTGCTGTGTGTGGCAAGACTGGTGCCATCAATTGCAACAAGGCAACGACTGTATCATACATGACCGTCTGAACCGCACGACGCGATGTCGCGTCTGCTTTTTCGATATACAGGATATCTTTCGTGTAATCGAGGTAGAACGACGACAAATCAAGGACACAGAAGTTGTGGAGCAATTGATAGACCGACATGAAGTCGTACGCATCATAAGCCGCTTTTACTTTTCCAACAAGTTGGTCCAGTTTCGTACGCATGAAACGATCTGACTCTGGTAAGTCTTCAAATGCGACGCGGTGCGTCGCAGGATCGAATTGATCCAAGTTTCCGAGGAGGAAACGAACCGTGTTCCGGATTTTACGATATGATTCTGAGACTTGTTTGAAGTTATCCATCGATGCTCGGACATCAGCTTGATAATCGACTGATGCCACCCACAAGCGAAGGATCTCTGCTCCAAATTGTTGCATGACTTGAATCGGTGCAATCGTGTTACCGATCGATTTCGACATCTTGCGACCTTGACCATCCAGAACGAATCCGTGACTGACGACCGCTTTGTATGGTGCTTTTCCTGTCGTTGCGACGGCTGTCGATAGCGACGAGTTGAACCAACCACGATATTGGTCAGATCCTTCAAGATAGAGATCCGCTGGACGTGTCAATTCAGGACGTGTCGCAAGGACACCGGCATGTGATGAACCAGAATCGAACCAGACATCCATGATGTCCGTTTCTTTTTTGAAGATACCGTTCGGGCTTGCTGGATGTGTGAATCCTTCAGGAAGCAAGTCGACTGCTTCGCGCTCATACCAGACATTTGATCCGTGAGCTGCAAATAGATTCGCGATATGATCAATCGTTTCTGGTGTGACGATTTCCGTTCCATCTTCAGCGTAGAAGATTGGAAGTGGAACGCCCCAAGCACGTTGACGTGAGATGACCCAGTCGCCGCGGTCTTTGAACATGTTGTGGAGACGTGTTTCCCCCCACTCTGGTACCCACTGGACGCCTTTGATCTCATCAAGGATTTCCGCACGGAAGTCTTTGATTGAAGCGAACCACTGTGGTGTTGCCCGGAAAATGACCGGTTTTTTCGTCCGCCAGTCATGTGGATACGAGTGTTTGATGAACGATAGTTTCAAGAGTGCACCGGCTTCTTCGAGGGCAAGACCGATCTCTTTATTCGCATCTTCATAGAACATGCCTTCGAATCCAGGTGCTTCTGCTGTCATGATCCCTTTATCGTCGACTGGGCAAAGGACGTCAAGACCGTAAGCTTGACCGATGCGGAAGTCATCTTCCCCGTGACCTGGAGCCGTATGAACGACACCTGTCGCTTCCGCTGTAACGTGATCGCCAAGCATGACGAGTGATTCACGGTCGTACAGTGGATGTTTTGCTTTCATGTATTCGAAATCCGCACCATTAAAGACACGTCCGACTGTTGCATCTTCCCATCCGAGTGCTTCGATGACTTCAGGAACAAGTGTTTCCGCTACGATATAGCCTTTTCCTTGATACTCGATCCGCGCATACGTTAATTCCGCACTGACAGAGATTCCGAGGTTCGCTGGAATCGTCCATGGTGTCGTCGTCCAGATGACGAAATGATCCGTCGGCTCTAAGATGTTTTTTCCGTCCATGACTTGGAACGCGACATAGATGGCAGCTGACCGTTTATCTTGATATTCGATTTCTGCTTCAGCTAATGCCGATTCAGAAGACGGTGACCAATAGACCGGTTTCTTCCCTTTGTAGATATAGCCTTTGTTCGCCATATCCCCGAATAAACGAATTTGAGCTGCTTCAAATTCTGGTTGCAGGGTGATGTATGGGTTGTCATAGTCACCGAGAACGCCGAGGCGTTTGAATTGTTCGCGTTGGTGATCGACTTGTTCGAGCGCATATTTCGCACATAATTCACGGAATTCTGCGACCGTCATCGATTTACGATCAACACCGGCTTTTTGAAGTGCTGTTTCAATCGGTAATCCGTGTGTGTCCCAACCAGGCACGTACGGAGACTGGAAGCCGTTCATCGATTTGTAGCGGACGATGATGTCTTTTAAAACTTTGTTTAATCCGTGACCCATGTGGATGTCACCATTCGCATATGGAGGACCATCGTGGAGGATGAACGTCGGCTTTCCAGCGTTCTTTTCCTGGACCGCAGCGTAGAGATTCATCTCTTCCCATCGTGCTTGCATATCTGGTTCACGTTTTGGCAAGTTGCCTCGCATTAAAAACTCCGTTTTCATCATCAATAAGGTTTCTTTGTAATCCATCTGACCATCTCTCACCTTTCGCTTTAAAAGTACAAAAAAAGCCAAGCTCATCCCTGAGATAGGGACGAGCTTGGCTGAACTCGCGGTACCACCCTACTAATCCCGCTCGCCAGTTTGACGACGCAGGACCGCTTAAGAACTCGATAACGGGAGTGAGCCGGCATGACTTACTGTTCAGCGAACGTTCAGTCATGCACTCCAAGGGGATACCCCATCTTTTTCGTTGCTCGGGCTTCCACCATTCCCCCGATTCGCTGTCAACCGTCCAAGATACGACGTGTCCTTGTCATTGATTTTATTTATACGACATCGTCGTCATTATACGCAACTGCTGGAACATCGTCAAGCGCTCCACGAGAAGAGAAATCAAACGCATCCCAGTCATGGCTCGTCAATAATTCCATCTGCGCATCGATCAATACTTTGAATCGATTACGATAGAGTTCGATTTTTTTGCGCATTTGCTCGACTTCGAAGTCTGTCCGTTGTGCCCGGCGTTGCGCCGCATCTT
>NZ_WBYY01000237.1:0-3857 GCF_048985645.1 Exiguobacterium sp. A1_3_1
GAGTAGAAGAGGGAGTATCCGTTCGCTTAGCGGACCGGGCGAGCCGAAAGACGAATACGGTCTTTCTCGCGCATGAACGATGGCTGACGTTCTCACGTCGTTACGCCACGTGGTGGCAGGCAATCCTTGCGCGCTTCGAAAAGTTTGAATCATTTTTCCTCGACGTAACATTCGAAGGAGACGGGGAAAAATTACAAATTAAAGAGACAAGGACGGAGTGGCTACGCAATACGACACATTTTGTGATTCGCAAAGACGGACGCGATGTCGGAACAATCCGCACCGATGCGGCACTGCGACAACAATTACGACTGCAAGAAGTGTTACTTGTCTCGTATGCCGATCAGGCGTATCAGATTCGGTCCTCGACGCTTACGCGAAAAATCGGTGTCTATCAAAACGGGGACTGTATCGCGACGGGGTCACGACACGGAGCGCGACTCGTCTTTGACTGTGACACGAATGAACGTCTCTTAGCCGTCGCCAGTATGATCGTCTTTCGACTTGTTTATTCGAAATGATTTTATTTCAAATACCTAATTTAGAAAGGAATTTATCATGATTCAATTTCAAGGAAGTCCAGCATTACATACTAAACGGCTACGATTACGGAAGGTTCAACTGTCAGATACGGAAGCCATGTTTCAAAACTGGTTATCGGACGATCGTGTCATGCGTCATTTGATCAAAGGACCACACGAGACGATGGCGCAGACGAAAGCACGCGTAACAGAAGTCCTTGCTTCCTACGAAGAGAAAACCTTTTGCTATTGGGGGATAGAAGAGAAACACAGTGGAACGTTGATTGGTGTCATCGATCTATTTGCTTTCGATGCGACGACGGACCACTGTGAGGTCGGTTATTGTATCGGATACGACTGGTGGAATAACGGATACGGTAGTGAGGCTTTAACTGCAGTCCTTGCCTTTGGTTTTCAAGAGATGCATATCCATAAAATTTCAGCAGCCCATAATATCGACAATCCAGCTTCCGGGCGGATCATGCAGAAGGTCGGCATGATTCAAGAGGGAACGGTACGGGCGATGATCCGCAATGCAGCAGGAGAGTATAAGGATTGTGCGATCTATGGGCTGCTTCGTGAAGCATATGACATGAAAAAAAATCTTTAATTCAAGTCAAAAAACGCGATGTTTCCTCATAAAGAGGAGCATCGCGTTTTAAGTTTTTAACCGGTCTTTCGGATCGATTCGAATAATCGTCCCTTATAGACGTCGGCAATCGTATTGAGGAACGTCTCGCTCAACTTTTTCGGGAAGAACGGTTTTGCATACACATAATGATACGCCTTTTTCAAATCATCCCATTGTGTACACGGTTCGGTTTGACGGAACCGAGCGACGTCGATGATCCGTGTTCCGTTAGCGGTCAAAAGGATATTACGTAAATGGATGTCTGATGGGTTCAAACCGACGGATCGTGCTTGTGCTAAAGCCGTATCGACTGTCGTTAAGACGGATTCTGGGATGAACGTCCCGCTGACGAGACATTCGAATAACGTTTGACCTTCAATGTATTCAAGCACGATATAATCGGCACCGTATTCGTAGACTTGCGCATACGTCGGAAAATCAGTCAACTGTGCGTAGATGCTCCCTTCGAGATCAGCGAGCGTTCGAAACGACGGGTAAAATTTCTTGATGACGCGATCTGTTCCGCGGATGCGAAAGACGAACGCACTTCGTCCTGTCCCGATTAAGTCAAGTTCACTCGGAAGATGCTCGATCGTACAAACGAAGCCTGTTTCTTTCAATTGGATCAATTGCGCTAACTCAGCGTCAGTTTTCAATGGTGTCACTTCCTTTCCTCCTTCATTTCTTATACCCATTATACGCTCATCTGACAGGAAAAGTTTCAAAAATCACTTGTGTGTGAAAGTTTTGAACATTATGTGATATGCTAAAAATGTTACACTGTTACATACTTCAAGGGGGTTTTTAATCATGTCAACGACACAACAATGGCGCGACCATTTCGATGGTCTTCGCGCATACGAAGAAGCCGTCGCATTACTTTACTGGGACATGCGGACATACATGCCGGATCAAGGCGCAGCAAACCGTTCCGCGTCGATCGGATTCCTCTCGACAGAGAGCTTCCGTCGCCGGACAGGCGAAACATACCAACAATTACTAGCAGCAATGGAGCAAGAGACGCTGACGGGCATCGAAGCGATCTCGTTCGCAAAAGCAAAAGAGGCATTCGATCGCGACTCGAAGATTCCAGAAGCCGAGTACCAAACGTTCATCACGTTGATCTCTGAGGCAGAGAGCGTCTGGGAAAAGGCGAAGGACGCAAACGATTGGTCGATGTTCGAACCATACATCGAGAAAATCGTCGCGATGGAGCGCCAGTTCGTCGAGTACTGGGGCTATGACGCGCACCCATATGACGCATTGCTCCATGATTATGAGCCGGGGATGACGGTCGCGACACTCGATCCGTTGTTCGCAGAACTTCGTCAAGCAATCATTGGTTTGCTCGGTCAGCTCGAAGGAAAAGACTTCCCGACGCTTGATTGGTCAGCGGACCGCGAGACACAGATCGCCTTGAACCAAGAGTGGCTCCGCGATATCGGCTATGATTTCACGTCTGGTCGCTTGGATGAGACGGTCCATCCGTTCCAGACGACGATCAACCGGAAGGACGCACGCATCACGACGAAATACGATGAGAACGACTACCGGAACTCTGTCTTCGGCACGATGCATGAAGCCGGACACGCGACGTATGAGCAAGGGATCGAACCGGAACTCGATTCACTCGGTCTTGGTGACGGGGCTTCGATGGGGATTCACGAATCACAATCACTTTTCTTTGAGAACTTCATCGGACGCAACCAAGGATTCCTCGACGCACGTTATCATGGCTTACAACAAGCGATTCCGTCACTGGCTGACGTTCCGTTCGAACGCTTCTATGCCGCGGTCAATGAAGTCAAACCGTCACTGATTCGGATCGAAGCCGATGAATTGACGTATGCGCTTCATATCATCATCCGCTATGAGCTGGAAAAACGCTTGATGACGAAAGAGCTCGAAGTCAAGGATCTTCCGCAAGAATGGAACCGCCTCTATAAAGAGTATCTCGGTGTGGATGTGCCGAGTGACGCAAAAGGCGTCTTACAGGACGTCCATTGGTCAGGTGGCTCGTTCGGTTACTTCCCAAGTTACGCGCTCGGTCTCGTTTATGCGGCACAGCTGAACGAAGCGCTTCGTCGTGACGTCGATAACGTCGATGGTCTAATCGCGGCGGGAACACTCGCTCCAATTAAAGGCTGGTTGAAAGAAAACATCCACCGTCACGGGAAATCGAAGACACCGGCTGAACTGATCGAAGCAGCAACAGGGCAATCGATCTCGGTCGCACCACTCGTCAACTACTTGACGAAGAAATACACGCGTGTCGTCGAGGCACTCTGATGTTGTGGTTCGCACACCGCGGCGTCAGTGACCGTTTTCCGGAGAACACGCTCGAAGCCATCGCTGCTGCGATTGAAGACGACGTCGATGGGGTCGAATTCGATGTCCATTTCTCAAAGGACGGTGTCGGTGTCATTATTCACGATGAGACCGTCAACCGGACGACGAACGGGACAGGACGTGTCATCGACATGACGGTTGCTGAACTGCAGGCGCTGGATGCTGGAGCACGATTCAAAGGGGAACCGATCAAGACGAAAATTCCAACGCTTGACGAAGTCCTCGCAATCCTCGCACCAGCAACCCTGCGGCTCAACATCGAGCTGAAAACGGATACGATTCGCTATGACGGGCTTGAAGCGTATGTCCTTGAACGCTGTGCCGCACACGGCATCGCGACCGACCGGCTGTTATTC
>NZ_WBYY01000238.1:0-3850 GCF_048985645.1 Exiguobacterium sp. A1_3_1
GGGCTCGGAGATGTGTATAAGAGACAGCTTCAGACTCATCTCCTTGATGCTTGATGCTAACGTCGCTTTTGCGATGTGATGCGTATAGTCCTGTCGCTTCTGTTCAAACTTATCCATTATGATCGATTCTCCCTTCTCCTTTTTCATCATACAACATCTAAGTAGATTGACGCATGAATGTAGTACATGCTACATTAATTTGTAGTAATCACTACATTTCAAGGAGGATCCTTCATGAGAGAATCTCAAGCTTCATTTGTAGACAGCATCCCGAAACCTTTATTGCTCGTCATTACGATCGCTTTCGCTGTTTTAACTGCCTTTTCGATCATTGACTTTGGTGTACTTGGCATCTTTGCGGAAGCGACACAAAACACGGCGACGCTCCAGATTTTCGTCGACCTGATTCTCTGCGCCCTCTTCATCATCGTTTGGCTCCGCCATGATACACGTCGTACCGGACGAAGCTTTCCGCTTTGGGCAATCATCATCCTCGCGATTGGTGCGTTCGGACCTCTACTCTATTTATTGACTCGAAAATCATGACGTTCTGACACGTGCCGCATCTTCGGTACGTGTTTTTCTTAAGACAAACTTAAGAATGCGACTTCGTCTATCAAAAGAATTCGACCGTATCCTAAGAGGTAGATTACAACTTAAAGGAGTTTTTATCTCATGAAGAAAGCCATCTTTGATACGATCGTCCACTTAAATGCTCGACCAATAGTCGCGAACACACTAAAACGGTTTGCGATGAGTCGCTTTAGTAAACCACTCATCCGACCTTTCATTCGCACCTATCACATTCAGACAGATCAAGCGCTGAAGTCCGTTGATTCGTTTACCTCGCTGCACGATTGTTTCGTACGCGAGTTACGTCCCGGTATGCGACCAATCGCAACCGCGCCGGATGCCTTCGTCAGTCCGAGTGACGCCGTCTTTTCCATTGTCCCAGCATTAACGCAAGATAGTCGGTTTACAATTAAAGGACAGGACTATACCGTTGCTGAGCTGATCGGCTCAAGCGAACGCGCCCAGGATTACGCGAACGGTGTCGCTCTGATTTTCTATTTGAGTCCGACCGACTATCACCGTATCCACTCGCCAGTAACGGGCGAAATCACGACGAGTTATACACTCGGGCGAGAATCGGTACCCGTCAATGACCTAGGGCTACGATTCAGCAAACGTCCGTTGACACGCAATTATCGTCGGGTCACCCGTCTACAAGTCGATCACCGCACGATCGAACACGTCATGGTCGGTGCGCTGAATGTCAATACGATCGTTCAGACACATCAAGGACGCCTGCTGGAGCGTGGTGCAGAGTTCGGTTACTTTTCGTTCGGTTCGACCGTCATCCTCGTCTTGCCACCGGACACGGTCGAACTCGCCCCAGGCATCGAACGTAGCGTCAAGATGGGTGAGCAGATCGGACGCTGGATATCCTAAAATGGATTCCCCTTTTTTAAGATTTCTGACTAAGAAAAGCATTTGAATTTGCTAGACTAAAGGAAACCACTGTTCAGAGGTGACCTTCATGTCCAAACGCTTATTCAAGCGAACCTCACTGATTGCATGCTTACTTTTCCTCACGTTTTTCACGCTCTATGGTATTCACCGCGCTTCAGCGATATCTGAACCCGAACACCTCATCTTTCAGGCAAAAGGCGAATCCTGGAACGCCGTGATTCATGTCCGGCAAGTCAAAGAGCGTCCTTTATCTTACCGGGTAAGCGAGGGCTATGCGCTGACATACATTGGACAAGACTTGAAACGAATGGAACAACAACAGAAACCTGTGACTTGGTTTGTCGATAGTCTGTTGTCAGATGGTCAACATGCTAAACGCTCTAGCCATTTCCAAAGCTTTATTGGAACCGAAAGAGATGGCGCAACCTTTGAAACGAGTGCCGCCTTACAAATCTTTAAAGCGAGTGACACGTACCATATCCGAATCAGATGGGATGACAACCGTGAAGAGCAGTTGACGTTAACGTGTATTGGCATGGAATAACATACAAAACGGGAAAGAGGTTATATCATGAAAAAAGTTGTTTTATCATTCGCTTTCTCGATTATGGCTCTATGGATATTAGTTGCTTGTAATAATGAAGAGATAATGCAAAGTACTAGTGAAAAACCGACGGCATCCGAAGTATTGAGCGAAGATGCTAAAGCAGACATTTTTCAATTCAATGATACGATCTACAAATCAGATGTAGCATGGGTTGATAAAACCGAAGTCACTCAGAATGAAAAAGTTGGAGAAATTAAAAGAAGAAGTTCGGATAAAGACGCTTTTGATAATGGAACTGCTACGAAACTCTCTAAGGGTACTGTCCTATACTCTACTAATGAAAGAAAAGAAGTTCTGCTGGTGAGTTTCAAAGGGAAATTAAAAAAGTACATTGCTTTAGGCGAAGGTTAAACGATTTATTAGAAAAGGCATCCTCAGCTAAGGATGCCTTTTCTTATTTAGATCATGCTGATAATTGAGAAGCTAATCAGCCGTTGACGACTTTTTCAGATACATCTTCATTCATCGACTGACGATTGATCGAGAACGTTTCTCCTTGTTTAAGTCGTTTTCGATATTCTGCTGTCGCCGTGAATAAGACATCTGTTGACGAGTTGAGTGCTGTCTCAAACGAATCTTGTAACACACTGACTAGAACACCCGCTGCTACGACTTGCATCGCGATGTCATTCGGAATCCCGAATAAGCTACATGCGAGCGGAATCAAGAGGAGCGAACCGCCAGCGACACCGGATGCGCCACATGCACAAACAGCAGCGAGAACACTCAAGATGATGGCTGTCGGAAGGTCGACTGGGATACCAAGCGTATGAACCGCTGCTAACGTTAAGACGGAAATCGTGATGGCCGCTCCCGCCATATTGATTGTGGCACCGAGCGGAATCGAGATCCCGTACGTCTCTTTATCGAGGTCAAGTTTCTTACATAATTCCATGTTGACCGGAATGTTTGCAGCTGAGCTTCGTGTGAAGAAAGCGGTAATTCCACTCTCCCGGATACATTTGAAGACGAGTGGGTATGGATTCTGACGAACGTTGATGAACACGATGAGAGGATTAACAATGAGTGCTACGACAAGCATCGTGCCAATCAATACCAATAATAAATTCCCGTAATCGAGCAATGAAGAAAGACCGTTTTCCGTAACAGAACCAATGACGATTCCCATGATACCAAGAGGAGCCAATTTGATGACCCATCCGACCATTTTCGCAATGGCGTCAGAGAAATTCGAGATGAATGTCTTCGTCGTATCGGACGCATTTTTTAAAGCGATTCCTAACACGATCGCCCAAGTCAGAATGCCAATGTAGTTCGCTTGGATGAGCGCATTGACTGGATTATCAACCATATTTAAGACGAGTTTCTGAAGAACTTCAACCGTGTTCCCCGGAGCAGCCAATTGTTCCGCACCTTCTGTTAATCGAATGTTAACTGGGAAAAGGAAACTAACGATGACCGCAATGGCTCCCGCTAGGAACGTCCCAAGCAGATACAAGAAAATGATCGATTTCATATTCGTCTGCTGTCCTTTTTTATGCTGCACGATTGATGCCATAACTAAGAAAAAGACTAAAATCGGCGCGACTGCCTTCAGGGAAGAAATAAATAAAGTCCCAAAAATGGTCAAGGATTTCGCCGCTTCAGGAATCGTGACGGCTAAAATAATACCCACGATCAAGCCAATCGCGATTTGTTTCACTAAACTGATTTGGTTCCACATCTTCAACACTTTCATACGTTCCCCTCCAGGCTTACAAAAAATAAGTTATTTAGAATTCGAAAAACGATGACTTCTCTCTTCTACTC
>NZ_WBYY01000239.1:0-3849 GCF_048985645.1 Exiguobacterium sp. A1_3_1
TATAAGAGACAGATTAAAAGTTATCCCTTCCTTCTGTCCATCGGAATTGGTTTATTATTTTGGCATGGGAACCATTTTTTCGAAGGACCTGAATGGGTACAATTAATTCTATTAAACATGCTCCAAGCTTCGATCGGTCTTTTAAGTACACATTGGATTTTAAAAAGGTATCAAAGATCAGACTCTTTAAGGCTTTTTTGGATGTTTTTAGGTCTAGGAACAAGTTTTTCTGTACTAGGTACGTTCGTATGGATTGTTTTACTTAGTGCACAACAAGCCGTATCTACTTCAGAAGTTTCCTATTTTATCTGGATGTTCTCTTACCTTTTTTATTTTATCGCTTTAATAAATCAATTGATGAAGCATTTTAAAAAATTTTTAAATGCTACTTTTTTCTTCAATACAACTATTTTTATGGTGGCTTCGGTTTCGATCAGTTATCATTATCTGCTTTATCCGTTATTTCAAATCAATCAACACGCATTATTAAGTATAGCTTTCACATTCCTTTTTCAGATTGCAGATATAGGTATCCTATTTTTTATCATTACACTCTATTATCTAATTCGAGCCCAAAAGCAAAATGAATTTTTGATCTATCTAATCATTGGTCTATTTCTACAAATCATCGGAGATAGTATGTTTGCACAGATGACAATTGATGATAGCTATGTGCCAGGAGGCATAGTTGATTTTGTTTGGACGATTGCCTTGTTATTCATTGGATGCACCGCTCATTATTATGAAGCGAAAACCAATCCGGAAAGAGTAATGAACCAATCCTCTCTTGAGGCTACAGTGAGAAATGGACTTATTTTTCCTTACGCAAGTATCTTGGTTCTTTCCATTCTAGTGATTCAGAGTTATAACTGGATGTTAAATGCTTTGAGTACAGGATGGCTCATTATTTTCTTACTCGTCATCATTAGACAAACGTTCACCGTCATAAAAAATAACAAATTGTTGTTCGAATTGAAGCAGACCGCTTATATCGATCCATTGACAGGCTTAGGTAATCGCGCATCCTTTATACGAGAAACGAATACCCGACTGAATGACGCTCAGATACCGCTCGCTTTCATATTGCTCCAAGTAAAACGAGTTCGGATGTTTACCGATATTTTCGGATATCTTGTCGGTGAACAAATCATCAAGGAAGTTTCCCTTCGCCTTAGTAATTTAGAAAACATGAATTTAAAAGTCTATCGTTTTAGTGAAGATGAATTTATGATTGTGCTTCCAAATATAGAAAAATCGAGCATTGTTCGAGCGAATGAACGGATCTTTGCTCATCTCACAGCACCGATTACATTAGATGATTTAGAATTGAATATCTTTGCCTATAGTGGCATTAGTACTTTTCCTGGTCAGAGTCAGACTGTAGAAGAAGTCCAATCTCACGCAGCTGAAGCGCTCTATCAAGCCAAAAAGTTCGGAAATCATACGTTCGTTTTCTATGAGACGGAACTTCAGTCCACTCTAGTGCGTAAACTCGAAATTGAATCAAACTTACGACATGCCATCCGTGAACAACAATTAAGTGTCTATTATCAACCGAAAGTGAATCTTTGTTCGGGAAAAATCATCGGTATGGAAGCATTACTACGCTGGCATCATCCGAAATTCGGATGGATTTCCCCGGCAGAATTCATTCCAGTCGCTGAAGAATCAGGTCTCATTAATGAGATCGGTGAATGGGTTCTCCATACTGCAACCGAACAAAGTAAGCAACTTCAGCTTCTCGGATTTGAGCCATTACTTCTATCTGTAAATGTCTCGGCACTTCAATTTCAAACCTCTGATTTCTGCAAACGAGTCACTGATATCCTTCAAAAGACACGCCTTGATCCACAATGGCTCGAGCTTGAAATCACAGAGAGTATTGTTCAGAACATTAAGGAGAGCGTCTCGATTTTGCAATGCTTGAAAAACTCAAACATCAAGACATCCATCGATGATTTTGGAACGGGATATTCTTCTTTGAACGTACTCGAACAATTACCAATCGATACGTTAAAGATTGATAAATCGTTCATTGATCGCCTGATGATCAATACAAATTCTCCAATGGTAAAGACGATCATCGAGCTTGGATTAAATCTCGATCTAACGATTGTCGCAGAAGGTGTTGAGACGATGGAACAGAAAGAGATTCTTGAAGCCTATGGCTGTACAATTGGTCAAGGCTATCTATTTTCTCGTCCGATCGATTTCGATTCGTTCGTTGCGTTTCTTCAAACGAAAGATAGTACAGAAATCACACTTATCTAACATGAAGTGCATGCTTTAGATGATTTATTTAACCATCTAAAGCATGCACTTTACACTTATTTCTTGCGTCATTACAGACCTGCATCCAAGTTCAATAAATCTGTTTGTCAAAAAGACTTACTAAAAAAGAGCTGGAAATGTAGGTAATGAATAAAAAAGGAGCATAGAATCGTATGTTTAAACGACCAAAAAATTTTATCCTGATCATACTTCTTTATGCATGGAGCTATTACGGATGGATTTTCACCTTTCCTCACTCATCTACTCTTCAATCTTTAGGTGGTAGTCTTTTTTCGATTGTTGGACTAAGTATCGCACTTCACTATCTGAGAACAGCCATTAAACAGGTAGATATAAGCCAGCGTAAGTTTTGGTTACTCATCAGTATCGGTACCTTTTTTTATCTAATCGCTGAGTTGATTTGGTTTTTCGAAGAAAGCATCTTACAGACTGAAGTAGGCTTCCCCGGATGGCCAGACATCTTTTATATTTTACAAGCTTTATTTCTACTCTATGCACTGATCCATCGAATTTACAGAACGCAGCTGTTCAAGAACGTATCTCATTTTTATTCGATGTTCTGATCATTTTGGTGGTTGCGAGTACATTTTCTTGGCACTTCTTAATCGAACCTATTCTGAACACAAGTGCTGTCTCATTCAATGCATTAATCGTTTCCCTTATCTATCCACTAGGAGATCTAGGTATGTTAGTCGCTGCCGCTTCCTTATTTTTCTCCCCCTCGAGAAAAGATAAGACTCTGTCCACGTATCTGATTATCCTAGCTGTGACAATACAAGCGATTGCCGACTCAGTCTATTTATACTTGATTGCCCAAGATTTATACCTCCCCGGTAGCTGGATTGATCCGTTGTTCATTATGGTTATGATTATTTTAGGGTTTGCCGCTTTACAACAGCAGCCAGAAAACAAAGCTGAAGAGTCATCGAGTCATTTCGAAAAATTAACGATATTCCAGATGCTTACGCCTTATAGCGGTGTTTTAATTCTGTTCGTTTTTATGGGCTTTCACTCACGTAACTTCGATATCGTGACAATCGGTTCAGGGCTCTCTATCTTGTTAGTCATCATACGACAAATTTTAATTATTTTAGAGAATCAAAAATTAATTCGACGTTACTATGACCAGGCCCAGACACTTGAGTTGAGCGAGGAACGCTATAAGTCCTTATTTGAATATCATCCGGATCCTGTCTATTCAACCGATCTCAAAGGTCGATTCGATAGTGTGAATACTGCCTGTAGTGATTTACTTGGTATATCTAAAACTGAGCTAATGGGACAAAGTAGTTTACGATATGTCAAAGACTCCTACCGGACACCTGTCACGAAAGAATTACAAGAGGTCTTCAAAGGTATACCACGTAATTACGAGACGGTCGTTGAGAATGCAAAGGGTTCTAACATGTACATGAATATTACGAACGTCCCAATCATTGTCCAAAATGAGTTGGTTGGTATTTTCGGTATCGGGAAAGATGTCACTGCGGTTCGACAGAATGAACAACAAATTCATTTTCTCGCCTACCATGATACGCTCACCGGATTATTCAATCG
>NZ_WBYY01000240.1:0-3806 GCF_048985645.1 Exiguobacterium sp. A1_3_1
CGCCACATATTGGAGATCGCTTGAAACATTAGATCACCTCAACCGTACCGCCGGCAGCTTCGATTGCTTGCTTCGCAGCGTCGGAGAACTTATGAGCTTTGACTGTTAGTTTCTTTTCGATCTTACCGTTAGAAAGAATTTTCACGCCGTCTTTCATGCCTTTGACTGCACGAGTCTCGACAAGAAGTTCTGGAGTGACTTCAGTTCCTTCTTCAAAACGGTTGAGTGTGTCAAGGTTAATGACCGCGAACTCTTTACGAGTTGGGTTGTTGAAGCCGCGTTTTGGTAAACGACGGTAAAGTGGGTTTTGTCCACCTTCGAAACCTGGACGAACACCACCGCCTGAACGAGCTTTTTGACCTTTGTGACCACGGCCAGAAGTCTTACCGTTACCAGAAGACATACCGCGACCTACACGGTTGCGTTCTGAACGTGAACCAGCAGCTGGTTTCAATTCATGGAGTTTCATAGTGGGGCACCTCCTCATAAAATTATATCGAACTATTACTCTTGAATTTCTTTTACTGTCACTAAGTGTGACACGTGGTTAATCATCCCACGCATAGCAGCGTTGTCAGGTACGACAACAGTCTGGTGCATCTTACGGAGACCAAGCGTACGAGTAGTAACGCGTTGGTTCTCCGGACGACCGATCATGCTGCGTGTGAGGGTAACTGCGAGTTTCGCCATCTGTTTTCCCTCCCTTTCTTAACCGCGAAGTTCTTCGACGGTTTTACCGCGGAGTTTCGCAACTTCTTCAGCACGTTTGAGTGATGTGAGACCTTCGACAGTCGCACGAACCATGTTGATTGGAGTGCTTGATCCAAGTGATTTTGAAAGAATGTCGTTGATTCCCGCTAATTCGAGAACCGCACGAACTGGACCACCAGCGATGACTCCAGTACCTTCAGAAGCAGGCTTCAAGAAGACGTGACCTGCACCGAATACACCGTTGACTTCGTGTGGAATTGTTGTGTTAACGATTGGAACGTTAACCATGTTTTTCTTAGCATCTTCGATTGCTTTACGGATCGCTTCAGGCACTTCCTGAGCTTTACCCGTACCGAAACCTACGTGACCATTCTTGTCACCAACGACGACGAGGGCAGCAAAACGGAAGCGACGGCCACCTTTTACTACTTTCGCGACGCGGTTTACGGTAACAACGCGTTCTTCGAGTTGATCCATGTTAATTTCTAACTGGCGCATGTAGAGGTTCCCTCCTTTTCTATTAGAATTTGAGACCAGCTTCACGAGCTGCTTCAGCTACAGCTTTGATACGTCCATGATAGAGATATCCTCCACGGTCGAAAACGACTGTTTCGATACCTTTTTCAAGAGCGCGCTCAGCTGCGAGCTTACCAACTGCTGCCGCAGCGTCAGTCGTGTTGCCTTTTTCAAGGTCGAGTGATGATGCAGATGCGAGTGTTGCATGTGTTGCATCGTCAATGACTTGTACGTAAATGTTCTTGTTCGAACGGAATACGTTCATACGTGGACGTGTTGCAGTCCCGATGATTGTACGACGGACACGACCATGACGTTTTTTACGCGTAGCGTTTTTATCTGCCTTTGAGATCATTTATGCCACTCCTTTCCGGTCAATTCGCATTCGCGAATTACTTACCTGTTTTACCTTCTTTACGACGAACGACTTCATCACTGTAGCGAATACCTTTACCTTTGTACGGCTCAGGTTGACGGTACGAACGGATCAATGCAGCGACGTGACCAACACGTTCTTTGCTGATTCCGCGAACGATGAGTTGCGTATTCGTAGGAACTTCGACTTCGATGCCTTGTTCCGGAGTGTACTCGATTGGGTGTGAGTAACCGAGGTTGAGTACGATTTTGTTACCTTGCTTTTGTGCACGGTAACCAACACCTTGGATATCGAGTGTCTTAGCGAAACCGTTGCTTACACCTTCGACCATGTTCGCGATAAGCGCACGAGTCGTTCCGTGGATCGTACGGCTTGCTTTCTCGTCGTTCGGACGAGTGACAGTCAATTCATTACCTTCTACGTTGATCGCCATAGCTGGGCTGAACTCGCGTGAGAGTTCCCCTTTAGGACCTTTTACCGTAACCGTGTTGTTTTCAACTGTTACTGTAACGCCTGCTGGGATGACGACTGGCTTTTTACCAATACGTGACATTTAAGACACCTCCGTTCTTTTTATGCGTGTATTACCAGATGTATGCGATCACTTCGCCGCCGACTTTTTGTTGGCGAGCTTCTTTATCAGTCATTACACCTTTAGATGTTGAAACGATAGCGATTCCGAGACCACCGAGTACTTTCGGGATTTCATCAGCTTTCGCGTAAACGCGAAGACCTGGTTTCGAGATACGTTTGAGTCCAGTGATAACGCGCTCGTTGCTTGCGCCGTATTTAAGGAATACGCGGAGCGTACCTTGTTTGCTGTCCTCGAGATATTCAACATCGCGGATGAAACCTTCACGTTTGAGGATTTCAGCGACTTCACGTTTGATTGTAGAAGCTGGCATTTCCAACTTCTCATGGCGAACCATGTTTGCATTACGAATGCGTGTAAGCATATCTGCAATCGGATCTGTCATAACCATGCGATGTACCTCCTTTCACAACTTTAATGAATTACCAGCTTGCTTTTTTAACACCAGGGATTTGACCTTTATGAGCAAGATCACGGAACTTAATACGGCTGATACCGAATTTACCAATGTAACCGTGTGGACGGCCAGTGATACTACAACGGTTGTGTAAACGAACCGCTGAAGAGTTACGTGGGAGTTTGCTCAAGCCGATGTAGTCGCCTTGTGCTTTCAATTCTGCGCGTTTTTCAGCGTAGCGCTCAACGAGTGCTTGGCGTTTTACTTCACGTGCGATCATTGATTTCTTAGCCATGTTGTCGACCTCCCTTATTTTTGGAATGGCATGCCGAGTGCAGTGAGAAGCTCACGTGACTCTTCATCCGTGTTAGCAGTAGTTACGATAACGATGTCCATACCACGGACTTTCGATACGCGATCGTAGTCGATCTCTGGGAAGATCAATTGTTCCTTCACGCCTAGCGTGTAGTTACCACGGCCATCGAAAGATTTTTTCGATACGCCACGGAAGTCACGTACACGTGGAAGTGACACGTTGATCAACTTGTCGAGGAATTCGTACATGCGCTCGCCACGAAGTGTAACCTTCGCACCGATTGGCATACCTTCACGAAGTTTGAAACCAGCGATTGATTTCTTAGCTTTCGTGATGAGTGGTTTCTGACCAGTGAGGAGCTGAAGCTCTTCAACTGCCATGTCAAGTGCCTTAGAGTTCGTAACAGCGTCACCAACACCCATGTTGATTACGATTTTATCGACTTTCGGCGCTTGCATTACAGAACTGTAATTGAATTTCTCCATCATTACTTTGACGATTTCGTCTTGGTATTTAGCTTTTAAACGGTTCATCAGAAAGTGGACCTCCTTTCTTTAAATCTTCTTATTTATCTAAAGCTTCGCCCGATTTTTTAGCGATACGTACTTTCTTGCCGTCAACCACAGTGAAACCAACGCGTGTTGGGTTACCTGTCTTAGGGTCGATGAGCATAACGTTCGATACGTGAATCGGTGCTTCTTTCTCGACAATTCCGCCTTGCGGGTTGAGTTGAGAAGGTTTTGAGTGTTTTTTGATCATGTTAACGCCTTCGACGATTACGCGATCTTTTTTAGGCATAGCTGTAAGGACAACGCCTTGTTTGCCTTTGTCTTTACCAGTCATAACCTGAACTTTATCACCTTTTTTGACATGCATCGTTAGAGCACCTCCTTGTAGG
>NZ_WBYY01000241.1:0-3806 GCF_048985645.1 Exiguobacterium sp. A1_3_1
GTGTATATACGTATACATACGCAACGATTGGGGAAGTCGTAGCTTGGATCATCGGCTGGTGTCTCATTTTAGAATACGGACTCGCTTCGAGTGCCGTTGCGACCGGCTGGTCAGGGTACTTCCAGTCACTGTTAGCAGGCTTTGGTCTCCATTTACCGACAGCTTTAACAGCTGCTCCAGGTGCTGTACCAGGAAGCGAAACGTTCTTTAACTTACCAGCGTTCTTGATTCTGATGGTCATCACGCTCTTACTTTCGCTTGGGATTAAAGAAACAAAACGCGTCAATAACATCATGGTACTCGTCAAAGTTGCCGTCGTCGTCTTGTTCATCGTCGTCGGGATCTGGTACATCGAACCAGGCAACTACAAACCGTTTGCTCCGTTCGGTATGAGCGGTGTCCTGCAAGCATCAGCGATTGCCTTCTTTGCTTACCTTGGATTCGATGCCGTTACATCGGCAGCAGAAGAAGTCAAAAACCCGGGACGTAACTTACCGGTTGGGATTCTAGGGTCGCTTGCGATCGTTACCGTTTTATACGTCGTCGTCTCTGCCATCATGGTCGGAATTGTTCCATTCAAACAGTTTGAAGGTGTTGATAGCCCAGTATCCCTTGCCTTAAAAGTGGCAGGTCAAGACTGGGTCGCTGGATTCGTCGATTTAGGAGCCATCGTTGGTATGACGACGGTCATCCTTGTCATGACATTTGGTCTTGTCCGTCTCTTGTTCGCGATGAGCCGTGACGGATTATTACCGAAAGTCTTCTCAGACGTCAACGAAAAGTCGCACACACCAGTGAAAGCAACTTGGATTCTCGGAACGATTGCTGGTTTAATCGCTGGATTCGTGCCGCTTGGTACACTTGCTGAACTGATCAACATCGGAACACTGGCAGCCTTCTCGCTCATCTCGATCGCGGTCATCGTCTTACGCCGGACGCGTCCTGATTTGAAGCGTGCTTTCAAGGTTCCGTTCGTCCCAGTCTTACCAATCTTGTCGGTCCTTGCTTGTATCATGCTTATGTTCAACTTACAACCATTCACGTGGATTGCCTTCTTTATCTGGACAGCCATTGGATTACTGTTGTACTTCGGATATGGACGCAAGCGTTCGAAACTCCATCAATGAATCGACTAACACCCTTGGCGACAAGGGTGTTTTTGTATGCAGGAAATGAGGCGAACGAAAGCGAAACAGCTCAGTGGAAAAGGAGGTTTTTCGATGATTCATATTCAACGCGCACCTGGCGTAAAAACGGCGTACAAAGCGATGCAGGATGGATTCCAAGATTATTTGATTCCACTGCACTTATCGGAAGCAGAATTCCAAGAGCGCATCATCGAACGAGACGGGAACCAATTGGAGCATTCATTCGTTGCCTATCATGGAGAAATACCAGTCGGTCTCTGGCTGAACGGTTGGAAGGAGATCGAGGGTCAACGTATCATGCGGTGTGGGGGACTGGGGATCTCACCACAGTATCGTCGTCTTGGGATTGCGAAAGCCTTATATCAAGCACAACTGAGTCATGCCAAAGAAATCGGAATGGATGGTCTGATGCTTGAAGTCATTCAAGGGAACGACCCAGCGATTCGATTGTATGAATCGCTTCATTACACGATCGTTGGAGAAATCGGATATTTTCATTTAACAGATGAACGCCAAGAAGCCGCTCTGCCGACGATCGAAGAAGTGGAGTTTTTGAAACAATACCATGGACAAGGGGAGTACATCTGGCAGCAAGATCCTCATGTCATGCAGCAATTACAAACGGATTATTATCAATTAGAAGCAAGTGTAGTAGCAGTAGCCGGATCATCCCTCTTGTCAGTCGTCGGTCCAGCAGAACAAAAAGCACGACACGCAACAGAAGTCGTGCGTCGTTTACCGGGCACGACCTACCATTATCAATCAACAGATGTGCAGATCTGGGAGGCGTTACGTTTTGAAGGGTGGACTCAGCGGGATTTGAAACAATACATCATGCGTCAGTCGCTAAAATAGGAAGTGACTGATTTTGACTACGAAAGCCCTTATATTTTTATGTATGCCAATAGGATGCATAAAAATATAAGGGCTTTTTTTACATAGGCTATCGTTACTTTACGAAATAACTCGTCTTAGAGCTGTAGGCGTTCCATTCTTGAACTCCTTTTTTATATGTTTTGCTATTAAAACTGGAGGATAAGAATGAATATTCTTTGCCTTTTACCCATTTTCCTTTAGATAATTTTTTATCTTGGAACAAAAAGCCTACTTCGTCTCCAGCGTTAGAGTAGATTGGAACTTGTAATAAGTCACTTTTCATCTTCGGTCGCATACGGTAAGACATGAATGTTCCTGGATGACGAATTAATTTTCCGTTCTGAATCGAGAATGTAGTTAAACTCATGTAAGATGATGTTTCGCGGGAAGAGAGGGAAAAGACAGTCGGATTACCTGATACATTTTTCAATTTCCCGCTTGTACGAAAATCGTGAGTGGCGATCACATACGGACGATCCTTCGAGAACGTATAGTGGTAAGCTGTCGATTTGTTGTTTAAGTACAAAGAAAACTTTCCAGTGCACAACGTGTCTTTTCCTTTCATCCACCAAAAGTCGTCTGCCGTCGCTTTGCGACAAGTTGCTGCTTTGGATTGGACAGAAACGGTGTACTTTTTGTTTTTTGCATCGACAATCGTATACGTCTGTTTGACGGATTTAGGAGCAGCAGCTTCTGCCGAAGAGATCAATGAAAGACTGAGGAGGGTGGACATGCCTGCAATTACAAGTGGTTTCATCGGAAAGCTCCTTTCTAATAATGAATTAATTCCATTTTATAACAAATAAAAACCCGCCGCTATAGTTCAGCGGCGGTTTTTGTAGTCTTCAATCATTCGAGCGTGAGAGCCGACCAAATGATCGGGTAAGTCATCAAGCGGTACGAACTGGAGCTTGATGCTTTCATCACTTTGTTTTAACATTCCGATCGGATGTTCACCGATATAGGCGAGAGTGACGCTTTGAAAGATGTCTCCGTTCGCTAACGTCGTCACGTATTGCGGACCGGAGTAGACATCGAGTAACGTTAATCGTTTTACCTCTAAGCCAGTCTCTTCTTTAAGCTCTCGACGCGCGGTCTCTTCCGGTGATTCCGCCCATTCCATCAATCCTCCTGGTAAACCAAAGCGGGCTTGTGTTTCGTTTCGTTGTTCGAGCAAAATGTGTTCATTTTGCACGACGAGGACGACGGAACCGATAAGAATGACTGGGTCATGACCGATTTTTTGACGTAACTGTTCGACATAATTCATTTCAATGCTCCTTGGTGAAACGGACAGCCGGTTACAGGTGCCGTCTGTGTTGATTTTGGAAAGAAGTTCGGTCGTTTGATTTCCGAGTCGTAATCCTTATGGAACATATGCGTCGTTGCCCCACTCATCGGTGGCACGAGCCAGGACCATTCCCCTGTGACATCACGACCACACACGGCTTCATTTTTTTCAAAACGAGCGAATTGTTTCGCAGCCGTATGGTGATCGACGATCGTAACACCGGCACTTTCGAACGATTCGAGTACGGCAACGTTCAGTTCGACGAGCGCTCGGTCTTTCCAAAGCGAACGTTCACGCGAAGTATTCAGACCGAGTTGTGTCGCGACGAGCGGTAACAGATTGTAACGATCCGTATCGGCAAGATTACGAGCCCCGATTTCTGTTCCCATGTACCATCCGTTGAACGGAGCACACGGATAGACGATGCCACCGATCTCAAGCTGCATGTCGGCAATCATCGGCACAGCATACCCTGTCTCTTATACACATCT
>NZ_WBYY01000242.1:0-3715 GCF_048985645.1 Exiguobacterium sp. A1_3_1
GCGCTCAGGACGAGCTTCGTGGTACATAGCAAGAGCTGCTGCTGGAAGACCGAACATCATGAACGGGAATTTACCAGTCATGAATGTACCAGCAGTCAATTCAACGTTATCTTTCAATTGAGCGAAGAAGATCGCTTGGTCACCACGAACGACATCACCTGCTGCATTCGTGTACGAACCGAATTCGAACCAGAATGGTGCATAGAAGATGTGGTGAAGACCGAATGGAATCAACGAACGTTCGATGAGACCGAAGACGAATGCTGCGAGTGTTGGGTTCTTCTCCATCATGAAGTGGGAGAACGAGTTCAATCCGTCCTGAGCGAACGGCCAAACGAATACAAGTACAAGACCTGCGAACAATGAAACGACAGCAGTGACGATTGGAACGAAACGTTTACCAGCAAAGAATCCGAGGAACTGCGGCAATTCGAGATTATGGTACTTCCCGTACGCCCAAGCTGCAATCAGACCGATGATGATACCACCGAATACCCCAGTTTGAAGTGTTGGGATACCGAGTACGTTTGCATACCCTTGACCGTTAGCAACCATTTCTGGTGTAACGCCGAGCCAAACGCTCATTGTTTTGTTCATGATCAAGAATCCGACGATTGCCGCGAGTCCGGCTGCGCCGTCCCCTGCAAGACCAATCGCGACACCGACCGCGAATAAGAGTGCTAAGTTACCGAAGATGATATCCCCGGCTGCTTCCATCAATTTTGCAACCTTGATGATTGCATCATTTTTCAAGAACTCGAGTTTTGACGTCAAGTTCGGATTTTGCATCGCGTTACCGAATCCGAGTAGGATACCGGCAGCTGGCAAAATCGCTACAGGAAGCATCAACGCTTTACCGACACGTTGAAGAACAGCAAAAATCTGTTTGAACATGTGTGTTTCCTCCTTTTCCTGTTAAGAGCGAAGTATGATGAATAATGCCAATGATTGAGACGAAAAAAGTCAGACATCTGACCGTTTTTTTACAGAAAAAAATCAGGCACGAGCGGATTGTAGACAATAGACTTATCCCGTTGCATAACGGAAATAAAGCTTCTTGCCCGACATCCCACTCATGCCTGATCGTATCAGTAACACGTAGTCCGTGCGGTCATTTACCTGAATCGTACTGCACTAAGCGTTGCAGATGCATCGTAAGATACGTCGCCTCACCGCGCGGTACCGCTTTCTTCAACTGACGTTCCATGATAGACATCAGCTCCCAAGCAGTATCATAGCATAGCGGATATTCTTCACGCAATAGCTTTTCTACTTTTTCTGGAGCCTCTAGATACTCCCCATTGGAAACCCTTTCAATCGCTGAACGAAGATGCCGAATCAGACGCTTGTAATCAAGCGATTTTCGATCGATTTTAATCTCCAGTCGCTGTTCGATATGACTAGCAATTAAACCGACGAGTTGATGATGGCGGTTGACTTCGAGTACGTCTTTGAAGTTCGTCGCTGAATGAATATGAAGTGCGATGAATCCTGTCTCAGCTGGAGGCAGGTAAAAATTCATCTCGGCACTGATGAACTCGACGATTTCTTCTGCAAGGGCGTACTCTTCCGGATACAAGGCTTCCGTTTCAGCAAGAAACGGATTCGTGACTTCCATTCCTTGTTCCAGTCGCTTGAACGTAAACGTCAAATGATCCGTCAATCCGATATGGATATGTTCGTCGACCTTTTTTCCGAAGCGTGTCTCGATCATCGAGACGATCTCGTTCATCAACGCGATGAAATTCTCATCGAGATGACCGACGAGCGCCTTATATTGATCCTGTTCTTCTTTATCCTTCAACGTGTAGACTTTTTCCAACTTGTCGAGATCTGTCAGTTGATCGCCTGGCTTCCTACCGAAGCCAATCCCTTTCGCGAGGATAATGACTTCCTGATTCGCACCAGTCGAACAAATGACGACATTATTATTCAATACCTTGATAACGTGGTACATTTGTTTATCCATTCGCTCTCAACCCAATCTGCTCTTACACATTTATTTAAAGACATTGTTTTTATTATAACGGTTTTTCAGACACGAAAAAAGCCTACTTACTCAAGTAGACTTTAAAACATTTGGTAACCGCTCTTACGCAAGAAGCGAATCGATAGACCGGCGATGATGATTCCGGCAAGACCAGCCGCGAACATCGTGATATCCGCTGTCTGTAGACCAGCAATCCGGTCCCCAAGATTCGGAATCGCTTCACGAGCATTCGTGAAGTATTCGAGCGTCGATTGGTTGTCGATCATCATGATGATGATGACCGGATAGAGTACGAGCATCACCCATGTACTCCGCAACAACATGTTTAAGATGAATCCGATACTAAAGAACATGACGAGATAAAGTACACTCCCGATCACGGCTTGAATGATATGCATACTGTTCCCCCTTTGAATCTCTTCTAGTATAACCGACAAAAAAGGCAAATGCACGAGTGTACATTTGCCTAAAACGTGAACTTAGAACTTCCCTTTTTTGATCGCAAGACCAAGCTTTTTCAGTTCGAAGAAGTGTTTGTTGTCGATGACTTTTTTCATGAACGATGCGTTACGACCGTAGATCTTCTTACCAAAGACCATGCCGATGCCATCTTTGTGACCAAGCGAAGCGACCGTTCCTTTGTTCTCGTACGTGAACGTCGATGTTTGACGGCCCGCGATGAGTGCTGCGATGTTCTCAGCGACTTTGTGTGCTTGTTGTGTCGCGATTTGTGCAGTCGGTGGATACGGACGGTTCGAACTTGGGTCCATGACTGCTGAACAGTCACCGATCATGAAGACATTGTCGTGTCCTGGAACACGGAGATCTTCTTCAACGACGACACGGTTACGCATCGCTTCGAAACCAGATGCTGCAACGACAGGGTTACCGCTGACGCCACCAGTCCAGATGATCGTGTTCGCTTCGATCGTCTCAGTCGTGTCGCCTTGAAGCGGACCGAATGTGACGCTTCCTGGTCCACATTCCTTGATGCCGTTACCGAGTTTGAACTCGATGCCTTGGCGCTCAAGCCATTTGTGTGCATAGTTGACGAGATCTGCATCGAATCCTGGAAGGACTGTCGGTGCTGCCTCGATGTTGACGACACGAACGAGTTCGCGTGGAATGTCATATTGTTTGCACAGTTCTGGAATACGGTTGACGAGCTCACCCATGAACTCGATTCCTGTGAATCCAGCACCACCAACAACGATCGTCAAGAGTGAACGATCTTGTGATCCTGTTGTTTTGTACTGTGCGAATGAGTAATCGATATGTTCCTTGATTTTACGGACGCTGTTCAACGAGCTGATCGTCAGCGCGTGTTCCTTCAATCCTTTGATACCGAATGTTTCAGGAACGCCACCGAGAGCAACGACGACGTAATCGTAAGGAACTGTTCCGCCATCTTGTAAGAGAACCGTTTTAGCAGCCGTGTCGACTTTCTCAACGATACCTTTGACAAGTTTGACGCGTGACGGGTTGATGACATCATTGATGTAGATGCGCGCTTGCTCCGCAGACATCGTACCTGCAGCTGGTTCATGCAACCAAGTTGTTTGGTAATGATAGTCGTGTTTGTTAATCAACGTGATGTTCGCTTGATCGACGCCGAGTTTCTTTTGAAGGTTGACTGCTGTGATCAATCCACCGTAGCCCGCTCCAAGAATAACAATGTTAGGTGTGTTCATGTTCCTGTCTCTTATACACATCTCCGAGCCCACG
>NZ_WBYY01000243.1:0-3606 GCF_048985645.1 Exiguobacterium sp. A1_3_1
TCGTTCATCACAATGGAGCATGATTTCATGGGCTATTATCTGTTTTCGAATGAAGCTTGTTTTGATAGTGAAGACAAGGTAAAAGCGTTTCTACCAAAAGGAGAAGGCATCGACTACTATGATTGACATTCATAGGAACGATATAAAGGAGGACGATCATGTTTGGGATCAGTATGAGTCTAAAAGAAGTGCCAGAAAACGAAAAAGAGATTCTCCCATTTTCGAGTCACGTCCAACGCTTTTTAAGAGAAGAATTCGCAAGTACCTCCAATCGCTGTGACCTCTTGATTGATCTCGATCCTTACGGCGATAAGTTGTTTAGAGTGAGAGAAGTGAACGAGTTGATTGGAATTTGCGAGCTGCTTATTCAACGCTATTGCACACCGAAGGAAGCGTGGATGATGAATCAAGCGAATCATTATGCGAGTGAGCCGTGGATGATACATCAATCAGATAAACGAATCATGGAACTACATCAATTTTTAGAATTGTTGAAGCGGATGTGCATCGCGTCGGTCTATCAAAATACGTTGATTTGCTTTTGGGGCGACTAAACGATTGAATGTTGAAGAATATATAAAAATTGGAGTTTTGAAAAGTGAGGAAAAAGTTAAAGATAACGGGAATTATAGCAGGTGTAAGTCTTTCGATATATGTCGTGTGGACGATCTACCGACTATTTTTCTTGGTTGATATCAATGTTGTACCAAAAGAAGAGTATATCTCAAAAAGTAGCTCGCCCGATCAGGCGTACACGATTCGCTTTTACCGCGCGAATGGTGGCGCGACGGTGGATTATGCGATGCTCGGCATTATGGAGAACAAGGACGGAGAAAAGCGCAGAATGTACTGGGAGTATCCTTGTCGCGAAATAAAAGAAGTGAAGTGGACGAAGGATACGGTGACGATCAATGGCACTAAGATCAAGATATGGAGTCAAGTGTATGACTTCAGAGAGGGAATATACGAAGCAGACTAAGAGGAACATGAGGATGATGGTATGCATTCAACAAATCTTGGCGTACGACCACGTGACGTATTTGTTAGAAACCAAGCATGCAAGGATGAAGATTAACGATTGCTTGGTTTCTTCAACAAATAGCGAGGTGGTGGACCGAAAGATTGCTCCGCTTCGAAATACGCCAATTCGCCTGGAATACAAGAAATGATCGAGGCGAATCCAAAGCCGATGGCGTGTTCGAGTGCCTCACGGAGAGGTAACGTTTTCCCGCTAATCAGCTCGTTTTCTGATAGACAATAGCACGTATCCGGTGCACCATATTGTTTCAACAAATCATACGTATCGTCTGGCCATGAATTAGGTGGTTTAATTTCAATCAAGTAATCATTCTTCAGCATGCTTAAATACCGGTGATCTAACCGTTGAAGCGCCATATCTCGTTTTTTTGGCGTGAACAATTCATGTAGAACGCGCTCTTGAACGCGCTTGACAAAAAATGATTGGACGAGCACTCTTTCTTGTTCTTTATCCATGTTTTCATTTCCTTTCTACTCAATTTAGCGAATCAAATCCATTACATACACTCATTGAATTCATTTTACATAAAAAGGAGCCAATTTATGAGCTACCTATCTGCGGGATATTATCTTATTCTGCCAACTCCTCGAAAAGAATACATGGACAAGGCTGTTGTTCATGAGTCCGTTCTATCCGTAAGTGAATGCATCTGTACACACTATCCTGACATCAGTATCTTATGGGGAAACTCGGAAGTAAAGAAAGACCGTTATATGAAGCAACTTGGTCTCTCACTTACCACCTTTCAGTTACTCGAACAATGGATAGAAGAACATCGGAAGACAGGAAATATGTTGTTTCCTCAAGTGTTCTCTAACTTAAATGCCACGCAAACGTTCGTAGATCGTTTTTTGAATCATCTCCCTGACATACGTATCATCAGCATCGGTTTGCCTGAACAGTACAAAGTGGATTTTCTTGAAGATATAGCGGCTTTTAGTAGTCAAAACCCTGAGCCTTATGCAGTAGAAAAAATGGTATCACAACATCTCAGCCCTGACACGGACGGTTCCGAAAAAATCGGGTACGAAGTGTTAGGATTTGATTCGGGATCATTTCATTCGTATTTGTGTAACGGACTGGAACGCGATTTCAGTAACCATTTCAACTTATCACTAAACAGCCATGGTTTAATCCATACGTTCGAAGAAGCGGATCGTTACTCAGATTATTGTAATGAATTAGGTGAGGCGACAGAAGCAGTCTTATGGCTGCCATGGGCGATTTTTGAATATGAACGCAGCAATTAAAAGTAAAGATGCTGCTAATCAAGTAATAATCTTTAGCGTAATGGATCAGGAGGATAAAAAACAATGGAATCGACCGAACAATTAGAACAGCATGTAAATCAATTAAGAAATACACTTTATGAATTCGAAAAGAAGATGGAACGCAAATTTTCGATTGAGGAATGGCGGTACCTTCTGGAGAACGGATTAAATAGTCTTTTGAGCACACGTGAAGACACACAGCAAGTGATTTCAAGCGTCTCGATTCGTATGAAAAAGAGACCTTCGCGATGGAATTTATCATCTGGAGTTGTCTATGCCATTCCTTTACCTCGACTTGGAGGGTATGGATATGCAGAGATGAGAATTTCGCAAGATGAGAATCATGAGACTGGAAAGATAGAGTCTATGGATTACATCCAATACTATAATCTTAGAACAGAAAGAATTCTTTCGCTCCAGGAGTTAGACCAAAAGAATCCTGAGACTTGTATCATCATTGATACGGGGTATTACGGGATTACAGAAGGAGAATGGATCGTACTTGGAAAACGGCATCGAGAAAAAGAAACGTTTGAGACGCCATTACTATTTGGTAGTGTACCTAGTTTAAATTCTGATGGGGAAAACTACTATGTTACTCGAGGTATCAATGGAGAAAGAATGTTTGTGGAAGAAGAAAAGGCACGAGAGGTGATAAATCCTTCTGCAACCTGTGGTGATTTATCTGCTGTATACAAATATGAAGAACGATTAAAAAATAATGAATGATTTTAAGAATTCATAATAAGTTAACGGGGATACAAAACATTGAAAAATAAAGAGCAATTAGAATTGTTTGTAAATCAATTGAGAAGTACACTTCAAGAATTCGAAAAGAGAGTGGATCACGAATTTTTGATTGAGGAATGGCGATACCTGCTGAAGCATGCATTAGATAGCCTTTTGAGTACACGAGAAGATGAGGAAAGAGATATTTCGACCCTTTCCATTCGAACTAAAAAAAAGCCTGTACGTTGGAATCTATCATCAGGAATTGTCTATGCGATTCCGTTACCCCGACTAGAAGGATACGGATATGCAGAAATGAGAGTCTCAAAAGATAAAAACTTTGAGAGTGGAGAAATAAATTCTATGAAATACGTTCAATACTACAACCTTAGAACAGAAACGATTCTTTCCCTTTACGAGTTAGATCAAAAAAAGCCTGAGACTTGTATCATCATGGATACAGGACAACAGGGAATAAGAGAAGGAGAATGGAAAACGATCGGAAAAAGGCATCGGGAAGAAACGTTTGAGACGCCATTACTATTTGGTAGTGTACCTAGCTTAGAT
>NZ_WBYY01000244.1:0-3603 GCF_048985645.1 Exiguobacterium sp. A1_3_1
ATGTGACCTTGATCGGTGGAAAAAATGGTGCTGGTAAAACAACATTTTTATCGGCAATGAAATTAGGACTTTTTGGACCACTTGCTTATGATATGAAAACTGCTTCATCAACATATTTTAAAAAAATTAAAGGTCTAATGAATCACGATGAATTAGAGAAAATAGAGGGACTAAAAATTTCAGTGCCATGGTTCAAAATTGATTTAACTTTTGAACAAGTGGAGTCCTCTGTCAGAGAGGAAATTCGTTTCGTAAGAGAGTGGAACTTCACAGAAACAGGTGGGAAAGAATTTTTTTCGATTTATAAAGATGGTTCAAGTTTACCTGTAAGTGATGAAAAAAGAGATTTGATTTTTAATCGTTTTTGCGAATCACTGCCTCCCTATCTATACGATGTTTGTTTATTTGATGGAGAAGAAATTAATCGGATTATCCAACAAGATGAGTTATCGAATCATCTTGAGAGACTAATAAAAAGTGCTTTGAAGTTAGAGGTGCCAGTTTTGTTAGAGGATACGATTAATCGTGTAATCAGTGATGAAACTAAGAGTACAATCGATACGAATAAACAAAGAAAATTTGAAGATCTAAAGGGAAAACTAAATCACTTTATTCAAGAAGATGATAGATTGCAAAAACGATATGATGAGCTATCTATTGATTTAGAAGAACTTAAGTTAACGATGAATGCACAGAAAAGTGAACTGAAGTCCTTCGGAGGTTTATTGAAAGAAGAAGAAGATCAGTTAAAGAGTCAACTAAATGAGTTGGAACGTAAGAAAAAAGAAAATAAAACGAGTGTTCAAGATCTGATCAATGGTAGCTTGCCCTTTTTACTGAATCGAGATTTGATTGGAACAGTAAGAGAACAGTTAAAAGGAGAAAAGTTAATTGAAAGTATTGACGATGTGAAACGAGAGTTACTTGAAGAGTTAGCCAGTGAACTTTCCAATCGTATTTCAACAAGTCCAAAAGAGTTAGAACAAGCGTTAGAAGACTCTTTGGTCTCTATTCAACCAAAGGGTCAAGCAACCATCCATCGTGCTTCTTTTAGTGAAAAAGCTCAAATTGAGTCCTTATTTGAAATGACAAAAGGTATTGATCTTTCGTATTACAAACAAAAAATAAGTGATCAACAAGAGATGGATGAAGAAATTAAATTAATTAAACAAAAACTCACTGTTCAAAGTGATAGTGTTGAAGATTTTATGGGCATGCTAACTCAGCTTGAACAGTTACAAGCAAATATCGCTGAAAAGAATCAAGAACTAAAAACAACAACGAAACAATGGGGAAGCGTTCAAGAAGAGCGAATGAAATTACAAGAAGAATTTGAACAATTGAGAGAAGAAATTGATAGAGAAGCAAACCAATCTAGTAGCGTCATGCATAATGCAACTGCTATGAGAGCTCTTTTACTGGAGTTCCAAAATCAACAACAACAAAAAGGAATTCAGCTCATCGAAAAACAAGCCTTAAAAATGATTAATCGTCTTTTTCGAAAAAGAGGATATCTTCACCGTTTGGTGATCAATTCAGAAACCTATGAAGTTACTCTATACGCAGAAGATCAAAAAAGAATTCCACAATCAACGCTTTCTGCAGGAGAAAAACAATTGTTACTGATGTCTCTTGTTTGGGCAGTGTTTGATGTTTCAGGAAATAAGTTGCCATTTATTTTTGATACACTTTTAGGAAGATTAGACGTTAAGCATCGCGAAAACTTACTGACAGAACTTATTCCTGCCTTTGGTGAACAAGTATTAATTCTCTCAACGGATTCTGAAGTGACTGAAGCAAATTACAATTTGTTGAAGCCTTTTATAAATAAAGAATACAGTTTGAACTTTGATACAGCAGAACGTTCAATTAAGGTTGTTCCAAGTTACTTCCGCTTTAATGAAACGGAGAAAATATCATGAATCATCGCTTAAAACTATCTAATTCGACGTTAGAAATATTTCAACAACTACAGGCGAGTACAAATATAACGCCAAACGTTTTAGCAAGAATAGCAGTTGCATTTTCACTCAAAGATAAAGAAATGCCTACAGTAAATAATAATGATATTTCTAATTTTGAAATTTCAAGAGCAACATTAACTGGGGAAAATGATTTTTCGTACAAGGCAATGATTTTACAACATGCACGCAAATCAATTGACGAAGAAAGTTACTTTCCAGATCTTTTTAATGCTCATATTGATCGTGGTGCAAAGGAACTATTTAAAATTTATCAATACTCAGGAAATCCACAGAAATTTTGGATGAAGATTTTAGAAACTGAGTAAGTTGGGAGGATAGTATGCTGTATCTAGATAACAGTGCGACAACGCCAACGCACCAGGAAGTAGTAGATGCAATGTTACCTTATTGGACAGATATTTTTGGTAATCCATCAAGCAAGTACTATTCTCAAGCTGTTGATGCAAAAGTAGCAGTGGATCACGCTAGACAAGCTGTAGCGACATTAGTAAACAGTAAGGCAGACGAAGTAATTTTTACGAGTGGAGCCACTGAAAGCAACAATTTTCTATTAAAGGGAATTGCAATGTCACATTCTAATAAAGGTAAGCGAATCATCTCTAGTACTGTAGAGCATCCTTCAGTACTAGAGACACTCCGCTATCTCGAAACTCAAGGGTTTGATGTTGTATATCTTTCGGTAGATTCATTTGGAAGAATTGGTTTGGCGGAATTAGAAAAAGCTCTTTCAGAGCAACCAACTCTTCTTGTTTCACTCCTTTGGGGAAACAATGAACTAGGTTCATTGAATCCAATTAAAGAGGCATCTGAATTAGCTCATAAATATAATGCATTTTTTCATTCTGATGCGACGCAAGTAATTGGGAAAGTACCTGTGGATTTAGAAAATCTTCCTTACGTTCAATTGGTATCCGTATCTGCGCACAAGTTTTATGGTCCTAAAGGAATCGGTGCGGCAATCGTTCGTAAAGATGAAATGGGCTTATCATTAAAAATTACTCCTCTTTTACACGGGGGAGCTCAGGAGAATGGATATCGAAGCGGGACTCACGCAGTTCCATTAATTGTCGGTATGGGAAAAGCAGCTGAGATAGCTTATTCAAAATTGAATGAACATCGTCAACATTTACTAACGCTTGAATCTAAACTTAAGCAGCTATTAATGCAACAGTTTGGTGATGTTATTCAGTTCAATAATGATGAAAGTAACAAGATTCCAGGTATCCTAAGTGTTCAATTCAAAGGCTTAAATAATGAGATTCTTTGTAAAGAACTAGCACCTGTTATGGCAGTATCTACTGGATCTGCCTGTAGTTCTAGTAAACCAAGTCATGTGTTACAAGAAATCGGATGTACGATGGAACAACTTCGATCAACTATACGTTTCTCTCTTTCGCCATATCAATCGGAAAAAGAACTAGATATTTTTTTAGAGTTGTAAAAAGTAAATCAGCATCGGGTATCCGATGCTGATTTTTTTAAGGCGTATAAAGAGATTCTATTAAATCTTCTTTTTTGATATCACTTGTAATTTTATCGATTTGCTCTTTGATTTGCTGAATTGGTTGAAGAATACCTCTAATTCCGAAGGCTTCTGGTAAATGAACCAGTGTATAGT
>NZ_WBYY01000245.1:0-3590 GCF_048985645.1 Exiguobacterium sp. A1_3_1
ATGCCATCGCAACATGCGGTTGCGGGACATCGTTCAGAACGGCAACGAATGCCGGGACACCGGGTGGCTGTTAATGAATCCAATCGTGGACATCGTCCACGATTTTTTTATTGTCCGCATACAGGAGACCTGTTCCGTTGACTCGAAATATTAAGAGAGTGAATGCTACTACGAACAGGGAGGGCTTCAGGATGAGAAAAGTATTGATCTTCGGGGGAACACGCTACTTTGGACGCCGGCTTGCGATTCGGTTAGCCGATTCGGGGGATGACGTGACAATCGTCACACGCGGCGAGCATACGCCACCGGTTGCGAAGGGCTTGACATTCTTTAAAGGAGACCGGACGTCAAGTAGTACGATGAAGGACTTAAGCCAACAGCACTGGGATGTCATCTATGACAATATCTGTTTCACACCGTATCAAGCAAAACTTGCGATCGACGCGTTTGAAGGAAAAGTCGGACGTTACGTGTTGACGTCGACGATGTCTGTCTATGAAGGCGGTGGTGCGAACATCACGGAGCGTGCCTATAATCCGTTTCCGGGGAAATATGACCTCGAGAAGGAACATGGATATGGCGAAGGGAAACGCCAAGCGGAGAGTTATTTCTTCCAACGGGCGACGTTCCCAGTCGTTGCGGTCCGTTTTCCGGTCGTCCTCGGACCAGATGATTATACGGAGCGACTCGTCTTTCATATCAAACGGGCGCTTGACGGGCGTCCGATCGTTGCCGAAAACACATACGCGAAGATGGGGTATATCTCAAGTTACGAAGCCGCTGCCTTTCTGGAGTGGTGTGGTCGCTCGGAACTGACCGGACCGATCAACGCTGCAAGTGACGGTGTCTTATCCATTCAAGACCTAGTGGATAAAATCGACCGCGTTGCGGGAACGACAAGTCAACTCGTCGCAAAAGGAGAGGATGAATCACCGCTTGCGCCAGAACGCGATTTCTATATGGATACGACAGCTGCGAAACAAGCCGGCTATCTGTTCCAACATGTCGATGACTGGCTCGATCGTTTGATTGAAGAGGAGGTGCGCAATCACCAATGATGCAGTTGATGAAACCAACTCTTGCGTGGGAGACAGAGTATCGCGCCTTTTTAGAAGACTGGCGAGAGTCGGGTGAAACGATCGTGCCGGAAGCAGTCGGAGACACATATGAACCACTGGGCGCTTATTTTGCGGAACTTAAGGAAATGGAGACAACGGTCAGATCGGGTCTTGTCACCCATTCGACGTACTGGATGGTCGACGGGCAACGAATCGTCGGTGCGCTGAACTTCCGGCATGATTTGACAGAGAACTTGAAGTTGTACGGCGGGCACATCGGATACGGCATCCGACCATCCGAGCGTCAGAAAGGATATGCGACGAGTGGTCTTCGACTTGCGCTTGAAGAAGCACGCCAGCGTGGACTCGATCAAGTACTACTGACGTGTGGCGTTGATAATCTAGCATCTCGCCGTGTCATCTTGGCGAACGGTGGACAAGAAATCGAGCCGACTGTTCGTAATGGGCGCGAGACACGTCGCTTTATCATCTTGTTATGAGAATCCGTGAAGCACATCTTGAAGATGCGTCAGCCATCGCTCGCGTTCATATCGACGCTTGGCGGGAGACGTATCAAGGTATCATCCCGGACACTTATTTAGCGCAGTTATCGTACGAAAAACGGACGAAACAATGGGAGCAGACGTTAGTCGATCAGCGCGTGTATGTTGCCGTGTCAGGAGAAGAAGTCGTTGGCTTCGCGCAAGGCGGACCGAATCGAAGTGATGCGCGTGAAGGGGAGCTTTATGCGATTTATGTCTTGCAAGCGTCTCAAGGGCAGGGACTCGGGAAAGCGTTGTTTCAACGCATCGCTGAGGACTTAGCGGAATATGAGACGATGCAGGTTTCTGTCTTGCGGGATAATCCTGCGTGCCAGTTTTACGAACGATTCGGTGGTCAGGTCTTCAAAGAATCGATGATTGAGCGTGGTGGAGTGGAACTCGTGCAACGGGTTTACCGGATGCCTATCCAACTAAGAACGAGATAGACTGATGAATACATTGCGAGAGCTACGAACAAATAAAGAACCTTCCAGAAGCTGATCTGGAAGGTTCTTTATTATTCATGATACGGGCGAAACCATATATTCTCGACTCCTACAGGAAAAGGAAGCATGTTATGTGCTTCCGTCAGGGATAGATAAGACCCGGAAAGCCGCACGGAGTGCGGGATACCGCGGCTTATCTCCCGCCTGAGGAAAGCGAGAATATTGGATCGGTCCGTAAAGATGGACTGTCAAGTGACTGATCAAGAATGATTCGTTACTTTTTCGAACAGACTCGTCGAGTGTTGCGGATGACGAGCAGATGGATCAACGAGAAGCTTCGCTTGGTTAACAGCGATCGGTGCTTCACCGAATCCCGTTGCGATCAGTTTGACGCGTCCTTCGTAAGTCGCGATATCACCACAAGCGAAGACGCCTGGAATCGCAGTCTCCATCTTCGAATTGACGCGAATCGAATTGCGTTCGAATTCGACTTCCCACTCTTTTAATGGTCCGAGTGACGAGACGAAGCCGAAGTTACAGACGACATCGTCCGCAGCGACGACGACGACTTCACCACTTTCAGCATGTTTGAACGTCAGCGTCTCGATGTGTGTCTCACCTGTGACCGATTCAAGTGTATACGGCGTCATGACGTTAACGGACGAATCGTGTAACAGTTCGACCGAATGTTCATGGGCACGGAACTTATCGCGACGGTGGACGAGCGTGACGGATTTTGCGATCGGCTCAAGCATCAATGACCAGTCAACTGCGGAGTCACCGCCACCCAGTAAGACGACTTGGCGATCCTTGAAACGTTCCATGTCGTTGACGAAATAGTGTAAGTTTGTTTCTTCGAAGCGTTCTGCATCTGCCACTCCGAGTGGACGCGCGGCGAACGAGCCGTTTCCTGCCGTCAAGATGACGGTCTTCGTATAATGCTCGCCTTTGTTCGTGACGAGGCGGATGATCCCATCATCCATTCGTTCATAAGCGATGACGGTCTCACCGAGTACATAGGTCGGATCGAATTCATTTGCTTGTTCAAGCAACCGATCGACCAGTTCCTGTGCTTTTACTTTCGGAAAACCGGCAATATCGTATATATATTTTTCAGGATAAAGCGTAGCGAGTTGACCACCTAATTGAGGTAGACTCTCGATGACCTTCGTCTTCATCTGGCGCATTCCTGAATAAAACGCGGTGAACAGTCCGACCGGACCGCCGCCGATGATCGTGACATCATATGGTTGGTGCATCTGATTCCCTCCTAGCGTTGGATAGGTCCATTATATAGGAAGTAGGGGGTGAAGGTGCAAGTACGGAACATCTCACATTTTTTTAAGGGAAATTACATTTTTCTTTTGCAATCATTCCTGAAAAGTGTTTCAATAAGCTTATAGACATGTGAACATTATTTGAACAAAATTTTTGAGCATTCGTCTGTAATTGAATGTGAAGAAAATCACAACAAAACTACGATTCGTAAGGAGTATCAGAACATGAACACACCTAACATTGTTATTCTTGGAGCGGGCTACGGT
>NZ_WBYY01000246.1:0-3528 GCF_048985645.1 Exiguobacterium sp. A1_3_1
CCTTCTCGTTAGAGAAAAATTGCACTTTGTCTTCAGTCTCAAAGGGATTTCCCCTTGTTCCTCTTTTAGTCGTCTTAACGATTATCGATCGTTTCAGGATAGAGATCGTGATTGAATAGACGGTGCTCTGCCATTTGTTCGTATTTTGTACCAGGCTTGCCGTAATTGTAGTATGGATCAATCGAGATTCCACCGCGTGGCGTGAATTTCCCCCATACTTCAAGGTAGCGAGGTTCCATCAATTTCACGAGATCTTTTCCGATGACGTTGATGCAGTTCTCATGAAAATCACCATGGTTACGGAAGCTGAATAAGTACAACTTCAGTGATTTTGATTCGACGAGTTTTTCGTCTGGGATGTACGAGATGTAAATCGTCGCGAAGTCCGGTTGATTCGTGATCGGACAAAGACTCGTGAACTCTGGTGCATTAAATTTCACGAAGTAATCATTTTCCGGGTGACGGTTCGGGAATGCTTCGAGTACTTCGGGTTGGTATTCAAAAATGTATGGAACGGCTTTTTGGCCGAGTAACGATAAGTCGTTTAAATCTTCAGGGCGCATAAATCATTTCTCCTTAGACGCCACGATCGTTCGCGAAAACGAGGGCGTGTAGTTGTGGTAGGACGCGCGCATGATTGAAGCGTTCATCACGGGCGACGCGTTCCCAAAGTGTTTTTAAATCGTGTAGCATGCGTGGAGCGATCGTTCCTTCTTCGTGCGGATCAGGATTACCGAGCGATAGATAAAGCGTCTTTAGCGCATATCGTTCTGAAATCATCGCCGCGAAGTCGAGGTCTTCCTCATTAAAGATGACGATTTTAACGGCACGCTGTTGTTCCGGTAAACGTTTAAAAAAGACATCCAAGCGATCGAAATCAATCTTCATCCCACTTGAAGGTGGTTTAGGGCTAAGTGTGACGTCATCGATATCAAGCAACCAATTTTGCCAGTAGGAGCCTTGTGTCTCGACGGACATCGTGATGTTTCGTTCTTTTAGTGCCGCAACCAGTGTGCCGATTGAAGCATGAAGTAACGGGTTCCCACCAGAAATCGTGACATGTCCGTAAGAGCCGAGTGCATCAAGACGTTCTATGATCGTCTCTGCCGTCAAGAGTTCAGGTTTTTCAGAACCATCCCATGTGAAGGCGGAGTCACACCACGAACAGGAGTAGTCGCAACCGCCGGTCCGGACAAACATCGTCTTTTGACCAATCGATCGTCCTTCTCCTTGAAATGTTGGTCCGAAAATCTCGAGAACCGGAATTTTTGGTGTTTTCGTTAAAGCACTCATGCTTCGTTCATCCACTCACGACGGACTTCAGCAAAAGCAGTCGGTGTCTCATAGAGCTTGACGAATTCGACACGAAGTCCACGCTCATCCGGAAGGTGTTGTCCGAGCGTCTCGAAAATCCAAGCCGCCATGTTTTCAGCTGTCGTATTCATGTATGGTAACGATTCATTCAGGTAGCGGTGATCCAATAGTGGTTCGAGATGTGTTTTGAAGATTTTTTTGAGATCACCAAAATCGAGTGTCATACCGCGGTGATCCAGAAAACCACTGATCCCCATATCGACATGGTACGTATGACCGTGAAGGGCACGGCATTTTCCATCATAATCATATAGGTGGTGTGCTGCGTCGAACGTTAATTTTTTTACGATCATAACGCGGGATTTCGTATAGATAAGCGAGTCGCCAGTCGGGCGCTCGACCGTTTCAGGTGCTTCGTAATTGAATGTCATGTGTGTTGAACCTCCTTGATGTATGCATCTAAGCCATTTTTCCGTAATTCACAGGCCGGGCATTCGCCACAACCATCTCCAATGACGCCGTTGTAACACGTCAACGTGCGATTTCGAACGAAATCAAACGCACCGAGCGAATCGGCAAGCGCCCACGTCTCTTTTTTGTCGAGCCACATGAGTGGCGTGTGAAGTACGAATGGATAGTCCATCGCAAGGTTCAATGTCACGTTGAGTGACTTGATGAAGGCATCACGGCAGTCAGGGTAACCGGAAAAGTCCGTTTCACATACGCCAGTGACGATATGACGGATTCCGCGTCCTTTCGCAAGGACGGCTGCGAACGAAAGAAACAGGTGATTTCGTCCATCTACGAAAGTAGAAGGAAGACCATCTTCATTCGTCGTGATGGTTTGGCTGTGGTCAGTCAAGGCGTTACTCGTCAGTTGACTGAGAAGAGAGAGATCAAGCTCATGGTGTTTGACACCAAGCTCAGAGGCGATGTCGCGTGCGACTTCGAGTTCTTGTGCATGACGTTGTCCGTAATTAAACGTCACGACTTCGACTTCTTCGTATTGTTTCAATGCCTGAAACAAACAAGTCGTTGAGTCTTGGCCGCCACTAAAGACGACAAGAGCACGTTCGTTTTTCATAATGTACACTTCCATTCCTAGTTTTTGTAACGGAGGAGGTTACGAACTCCGGAGACATAGTCTCAACTATTCACACTAGCAGAAGCCATTGAAAAAGTCGACGTTTTCTGATGAAGACAAAAAAAGAGATGCGTATCGTCGATCGGACGGTACGCATCTCGTGTAAGAAGATTAAAGTGGATAGTGATAGTAGCGTTCTTTGACGAGTAGATCTCGAATGTTCGAATCTTCCGAGATGACTTTCATCAGACCACCTGTTTGTGAAGCGTGCGCTTCGAGTGCCTTGATCTTTTGATCCGTATAGGCACTGACATCATGAATGAACGTTCCTTCCCCGAGCTCTTCTTTCGTATTGTTCGCAAAAGCGACCGCAAGGAACTCTGGACGATCAGCAGGATCCATCATCCGAAGGGCACGAACGACGGCACGAGCTGTCGCTTCATGATCGGGATGGACCGCGTAACCCGGATAGAACGAAATCAAACGAGTTGGTCGTGTCTGTTGAATCAAGGTAAGAATACGGTCGGCAAGTGCCGCTTCATCCTCAAATTCAACAGTCTTATCACGAAGTCCCCACATTTGGAGATCCGAAATCTTCATTTTTGCAGCAGCATCAATCAACTCGCGTTTACGAATCGTTGCGAGCTGTTCCCGGTTCGTAAAGACAGGACGTCCCATGTTACGTCCCATCTCACCAAGTGTCAGACAAGCGTACGTGACAGGACCACGGTTTTCAGCGTGTTCGATGATCGTACCGGCAGAACTGAAAGCTTCGTCATCCGGGTGAGGGAAGACGACGAGTAAATGATCTTCGTGTGTCATGCGTCTACCTCCTCTGCACCTTGAGCGAATGGTGTCGGGCTAAGTTCAAAAGCAATTGCAAGACGTCCTTCGATATCGTGACCGGCAATCAACAATTGTTCCCCAGCAAATTCGAAGTCAGTCAATCCTTCACCGTATAACCAGCCGTGAGCAAGTTTCAAACCGATCCGGTAAGGTCCGTTTCCTGTGATCAGACCACGTTCGTAAGTGATTTCCGCATTACGGAAAAACATCCCTGCGCTATGGAAAGTTGGATCTTGGTGCGTCGCGTAAGCACCGTTCGTCGTCTCGACGTGTACATATAACGG
>NZ_WBYY01000247.1:0-3525 GCF_048985645.1 Exiguobacterium sp. A1_3_1
GGTCAAAGAACAGAGTGTCATCACGGCAGCCGGATTACGGGGCGCCGTTCCGATCATTCTCGCGACCTATCCGCTTTCCAGTGGTCTCGCGGAAGCGCCGCTTCTTTTCAATATCGTTTTCTTCACCGTCATGACGTCTGCTCTCTTGCAAGGAACGGCCTTGCCGTGGATCGTCCGGCGAATGGGGCTTGAGACACAGCACGACACGACGGTCGAACCGTTCCTGAAATTCATGACCGTCACCCATCCACAAGCGGAGATCATCGAGGTCAGGGTCTCGACAAACAGTGTGATTGCCGGAAAAACGCTACAGGATATCGAGATGCCCCAGGATGTGCTCGTCGTTGCAATCATTCGTGAAGATGAAATTCTGACGCCGCGTGGTCAGACACGTGTCCTCGTAGACGATCAACTGTTGATTTTGACACCTAAACAAGCGGATCAGGATGTTCGACGGCTAATCGTGTCGCTCGGGTTATAGGTCGTTCTTTACACATCCTCCAGTAGGGTGTGTTTTTTGGTGTAGATTGGTATACTCAATAAGGAAAATAAAGGAGGAAAATTCATGTTGAAGCGATTGCTTGCCGTTATTATGACAACCGGTCTCGTTTGCACTGTGCTGACGTACATATCCTATACACCGATTACAGAGAGGGAAGCGAATACGATGTATGATTCATTCGGTTCAACATTTTTGTCATACGTCTTATTCGCCTTGCCAATCATCTTGCTGTCCGGCTTTTTACTCGACTTTATCATCGGCATGATCATTAATCGTTCTTCAACGACACTAGCGTATGTGCCGACAGTCGTTGGTTATGGGATGTACGGCATCGTGATTGCGAGTCTCCTGATTCTCTTGACGACGAAGGACGAATTTGACCTGCCGCTTTCTTTTACGATCGCTACTCTGACAGCAATGATCTATTACAGTCTGTCCGTCGTCTTTAATCGATTGTCACAGCACGCGCACTAAAAAAACGAACAGGCACGTCTGCTTACTCGCGGACGTGCCTGTTCGTGTTATTCTGCTTCCGTTCGTTCAATCGTGATGACACCCGGTGGACGATGCGGGAAGGTCAACGTCAGACCGGCAAAGCGACAAATATCATCTTCGTTCGGTGCCCGGTGCACCCACTCGATCGTCTCTTGCCTTGCTAGCGCGTGGCGGATCCGGTTATCGGCTTGTGTACGCGAGATGCCGCGGCAATCGACGTTCGTGATATACGTCGCTTCGTCCGACTCGATCTGTTGCCAAATCCCGAGGATCAGTTGACCAATCGGACTGACGGATTGACCATCCGGTTCTTCACTGCTGACGGCATCATCGAGCATTTCGATGACAGCGTCACACGTCTCACCGGAAGCAAGCAATCGCGTCGATCCTTGTTGTAGAATCCGGTATCGCGTCACGCCGTTCTCGAGCCACAAGCGCTGTGCGAATGGATTGACCGGAACACCGTGGAAAAATGTCTGCGTCCCGCGCCAAGCAAAACCAAATGATGGATCGTACGCCCGAATCGTCGCCATGGCGCGATCATGGAACTTAGCGATCGTCTGTCGTTCTGTTTCCAGTAAGGTCCGGATCGCCTCTTCATCCTCTAACGGGACCGTCTTTGGTGTCACGGTGAATAATTCCGATTCCGGTAAGCGGTGTAGGGACAAGATCGTTCCGTCGAATCGATAATCGTTCGCCGGACGTCCAGTACGCCCGACGGATAAGCGCCACGTCCGATCTTCCGGCATGAAGGCATAACTTTGATGGGCAAAAGGTGGCGCGACGAACAGTCCCGGAAACGGATCGAATGTGTCGACTCGCAGGACGTCACCGTCATACCAACACTCTTCGATCAGACGGACGAGCCGTCCGACGGGTGCATTACGGTCCGTCAGGTAACGACCGGTATTCGCATGAAATCCGAGTAGGAACTCGCGCTCTTCTTCTTGGAACGTCACCATTAAGAGTTGGAATAACGAGGCGCTCTGCTGCTCGACGAGTTGCGGCTCCTCCTCCGTCTTTGCCTCGAAGGCGACCATCTTCCAGCCGGAACGCTCATACAGATGGATCGTCACCGGAAAGAACAGGAAGGCACCATGTGTCGCTTCGAGCTTGACCATGTCCTGCGATGCTAATCGTTCCGTCAGTAGGGAAAAGCCCATTCGTTCGAAATGATCTTGCAGCCGTCGTTTCCAATGTGTGAACTCCACGCAATCCTCTCCTCTCGCGAATTATGCGCCGCGCTTTCGTAACGGATTCTTTGACCAGTAGATGTAGAGACCAACGAGTCCCGCGATGCCGATGAGATAAGACGGCGTTCCGCTGACTTGAATTAAGACGTCTGGTGCCGGGAAGACCGTCACGAGCAGTGCCTTGTAGGTTGAAAATAAAATGAAGCTGATGACGAATTGAATCCACACCCGCGGTTTGACTTGTTTAAGCTTCGGTGCCGTGATGACTTGTGACATCGCGTCGATCAAGAATAGAGCGATGATCGAGAAGAATAAGTAGTCAATCAAAGCGAATTGGAACAATCCATCGATCCCTTCGATGAAGATGAACATCAGGATCGACGAGACATAGTTTCGCGTCCAGCGTTTTTGTGTCTCCATCCGGTGTCGTTGTGGTAATTCAGCAATCATCTGATCGAGGCGTGCTTCGACCGATAGTCCGTGAATCTCTTCGAATGGACGCTGTTTCCGCTGGGCTTCATAGATATCTGCCCGCAGACGGTCTTCAATCTCCGTCCGGTCCGGTTCTGCGACATTCAGGTTCAAGCGTGGTAAAACGGTTTCTAATAGACGTGTGTTGGCTTTCGTTAATTTCAATCGATTTCCCCCTTTTTCATGTTTAAGTATACTGGGTTTTTGGGAAAAATACGTAGTGGAAGTAAAAGATTGCTTGACGAAACGATGAAGAATGTTCAGAATTATTAAAATATAGTGTCGGAATCAGACAGAAAGGACGTGTCGGATCATGCGTCAAACATTGACGAGCGCCGCCTTGATCACCTTGCTGACAAGTGCGGGCATCGCCTTCCCGTTGGCTGAAGCGAAGCCACCCGTAGACCAAGAACCGGTCGAACTCGATCAGCAACAGGAACAAACGCCTGAAACAGAATAACAATAACCCGCGCTCAAGCAGGAGCGCGGGTTATTTCATGTATCACTAGGTTGGGTGACGCGTTCGTCAATCGTGACGGTCCATGTAACGACCGTCGTACTGTCACGAACACCCTGTGCCTCGATTGTCGAGAGAAGTTCTTTGACACCACCTGATCGTAAAGTTTCCTCGATCTGCATCGCGTCAGCATATGGGGTTCCCGGGCACTCAAGCAAACCATCCGTCGTCACGAACAACTGATTCTCGCCTTGGCGCAATTCGCGGATCCCTCGCGCGTAACTCGGGACCGGTAACGCAAACGTGTTCGCGCGTCCAATCCATTCATAGAATTGACGCTGGTTCAAGGCGGCTTGTCCCATCTTCATCAGCTCCGGGTGAAACAGATACAAGACGACGTCACCGAC
>NZ_WBYY01000248.1:0-3493 GCF_048985645.1 Exiguobacterium sp. A1_3_1
CTTAAAAGCTCAAACAGCAACGAACGGTCTAACGACAGAAGAAGTTCAATTCCTAGCAAAACGCTACGGTTCGAACTTACCGAAAGTACTGGAATATGCAGCAGCATTCGATGCAGCAACGACAGCTCTTCCACGTTCTGTCTATGCACAACTCCACTACAGCATCGAACATGAAATGGTCGCTCGTCCAATCGACTTCTTCATCCGCCGTACAGGTGCTGTCTTCTTCGACATCGCTTGGGCTCGTGCGCACAAAGATGCCGTCATCGAAGAAATGAAATCTGTCTTGAACTGGACAGCAGAACAAACAGATGCTTATACGAAAGAACTCGATATCGAAATCGAAGATGCAGCACATGCACTCGTGACAGAATAAGCTCTCTAACTCATCAAGGAATCAAGATCAATATGATCTTGATTCCTTTTTTGCATATTCGTATTGGCGCGGGCGGAAAGATTGCAACTCTGTCTAGAGGCGACTATGCTTAATGTATGAAATTACACAAAAGGAGAGAACACAGATGAAAGTAGAAGTATGGTCGGATTACGCATGTCCGTTTTGTTATATTGGGAAGCGTCGCTTAGAACAAGCGATTGCGAACGAAAAGTTAGATGTCGAGGTCGAATTCAAGAGCTTTGAACTCGATCCAGATGCACCAGCAGTACCGACACAAGGCTTATACGAAATTCTTGCGTCAAAATATGGAACGACTCTCGAGCAAGCACGGAATATGTCGCAAGGTGTCGTTGATACGGCACGTCAGGAAGGTTTGTACTACGAGATGGATCGTGTCATCCCAGCCAATACATTCGAGGCTCATCGTCTGACTCAATTCGCTAAAAAACATGGTAAGATGAATGCAGTATCAGAAGCCTTGTTTACAGCGTATTTCATGAATGGAGAAGATTTGAATGACCCAGCCATTTTGACACGGATCGCAGTAGATGCTGGACTTGCTGAAGCAGACGTCACAGCGTTTCTTGCGTCAGAAGAACTGGCGACAGATGTTCGAGAAGAAGAAGCGATGGCACAACAACTCGGAGTTCGTGGTGTACCGTTCTTCGTCTTCGACCGGAAATATGCGATTTCAGGCGCACAACCAGTGGAAGCATTCGAACAAGTCTTCGCGAAGATCCGCCAAGAACAAACACTTGAAGTCATCGCTGAAGGTGATGCGTGTGGTGTTGACGGCTGTAACTGATCACATTATGATTCCATCACAAAGGAGCACGAAACCCTTATGAAATTCATCTTCCATCCTGAGATTCGCGATGCGCGAATCAATCTCGCTGTCGAAGAATTCATCTTGAACAACCTGAACGTCAATGAAGAAGACTATTTCTTGTTTTATATCAACGGTCCATCGATCATCGTCGGAAAAAACCAGAACACGAACGAAGAAGTCAATTTGAAGTATGTCGAGGAAAATGGGATCCACGTCGTCCGTCGTCTTTCAGGTGGTGGCGCTGTGTATCATGACGAAGGAAACTTGAACTTCAGTTTCTTGACAAAAGATGACGGTGATTCGTTCAACAACTATAAAAAGTTCACGGAGCCAGTCGTACAAGCGCTGCATAAACTCGGTGTCGAAGCGGAGCTATCCGGACGAAACGATATTCATGTCGGAAGTCGGAAAATCAGTGGGAATGCCCAGTTCACGACGAAAGGACGGATGTTTAGTCACGGTACATTGATGCTCGATTCGAACATCGAAGAAGTCGTCAATGCGCTTGTCGTCAGTGAAGAAAAGATGCGCTCTAAAGGCATTAAATCGGTCCGAAGTCGTGTCGCGAATATCTCGGAATTCCTGTCAGAACCGCTGACGATGGAACAATTCGTCGATCATCTCCTTGCTTCGATCTATGAAGGAAAAGAGATTGAACGGTATATCTTAACCGAAGAGGACTGGGATAAAGTACGTGCCATCTCAGCAGAACGTTATGGCAACTGGGAGTGGAATTTCGGAAAATCGCCGAAATTTGATGTCATTCATAAAAAACGCTTCCCGATTGGTACGATTGATTTCCGGCTGAACGTCAAAAAAGGCATCATTGAAGAAGCGAAGATTTATGGCGACTTCTTTGGTGTCGAGGATGCAGAAGAAATTGCGCGGGCGCTCGAAGGTTCACGCTATGATCGCGCGTCTCTTCGCGAAGTGCTCGGTCGGTACGAATTGAAAAAATACTTCGGCGCTGTCGAACTAGATGAAGTGCTAGACGTTTTAGCGTAAGTCTTTATGGGAAAACTCCTTCTATCAACTGCATAGGGGGAGTTTTTTTCATGGGCTATAATAAAGATAATTTTTTAGAAGGTTCGTTGACGGACTTTATTGATTTTGAACGGATTTCAGAAGGATTACCAAAAACGGAGGATGAACAGCCGTTACCATATTATGAGCGTGATGATTATAAGGCAGCAGGAAAATTAGAAGGAAAAGTCGCGATCGTCACGGGCGGCAACTCTGGAATCGGGCGTGCTGTCTCAATTGCTTATGTCCGTGAAGGAGCAAAAGTCGTCATCGCCTTCTACGGTGATCAAGAAGGAGCGGAAGAAACAAAAGCACGACTTGAGGAATTAGGCGGCGAAGTCCTACTTTCTAAAGGGGATATCGGAGATGCAGATTACTGTGAAACACTCGTCCAAAAAACAATCGATCGTTTCGGTCGCTTAGATATCATCGTCAACAATGCGAGTATGCAAAAACCAGAAGATAGTCTGAAGGACATCACAGACGAGTCGATGGAAAAGACGTTCAAGACGAATATCTTCGGAATGATGCGTCTTGCCCGTGCCGCGCTCCCGCACCTTTCACTCGGTTCTGCCATCATCAATACGACATCGTCGACGGCATACGAAGGAAACGCGCTTTTGATTGACTATTCTGCGACGAAGGGTGCAATCGTCAGCTTCACACGAAGTCTTTCGATGAACTTAGCGAAGGAAGGCATTCGTGTCAATGCTGTCGCACCGGGTCCGATCTGGACGCCGCTCATCACGGAAACGTTCCCGCATGAATCAGTCAAGACATTCGGGAAAAATACACCGATGGATCGCCCAGGGCAGCCGGCTGAGATGGCATCAGCATATGTTTTCCTCGCGTGTAACGATTCAAGTTATATGACAGGACAAGTCCTTCACTTAAACGGTGGCGTCATCGTCAACGGTTAAAAAGAAACTCTGTGAAAACGTTTCCAAAAAGTGTTACACTATCCATACGGTCGCTTTTGACTACGTATGGATTTTTTTTACGTAAAAAATGAATAGTCATTCATTCGAAAGGGGAATTTTGCTCATGCTTGGATTGATTCAATCCGTCGAAGAAACTGCTCGAACACATCCGGATTCAACGGCGTATGTGTTTGAGGACACGCAAGTCAGCTATCGTGAGTTTGTCGAGAAGTTTCACCGGGCAGCCGGTGCGCTTGAAGCGAACGGGATCCGAAAAGGCGATCATGTCGCGCTGATTTTAGGGAATAGCCCAGCATTCCTAGT
>NZ_WBYY01000249.1:0-3456 GCF_048985645.1 Exiguobacterium sp. A1_3_1
TCGGAGATGTGTATAAGAGACAGGTGTATTACTACTGCTCTTTCTCGGTTTCATCTTCAGCGGGCAGATTTAATCATTTTACAAGAGTTGTTCATGAGACGTTTTCCCGCCTGCATCGAACGTCAGTTGATGGATTGCTGGACTCCCCATCGCGCCCAGCCACTCATTTGCCGGTCGTCCAGTGTAGTGTTCGAGCACTAACGCCAACACGAGACCATGCGTCGCGACGACCAATCGGTGGTGCGGGTGGGTTTTACGTAGCTGATCGATGGCTACTAGAGCACGATTGCGTGCTATTTGATTCGACTCTCCACCTTTTTGCGCGTAATCATCATTTTGGAATGATCGCTTCAACAGTTCTTCTAGCCTTTTAGGTGATAAACGTTCGTCTGTTTCCTGAAAACACCGTTCTTGAAACGCTACCTCGTAGATCGGCAAACCTCGTTGCTCAGCAAGTGGGCGAACGGAGTCTATCGCCCGTCGCATTGGACTCGAATAAATGGCGTCAATCGGTATCGCTTTAAAGAACGCTACGAGTTCCTGTGCTTGTTCTTGACCTGCATCCGTTAATCCCCGCCCTCGATCACTGCCTGTTTTAATCGATTCGCAATGGCGAATGAAATAGAGCGTCGTCATCGCAACTGGACCCACTTTCCTTCAGAAATCACGTCTACGTTCGAACCGATGACACGGATCGCTGTCGCGTCGTCGATCGCGTAAGCTGGATTCGTCAATGTCTCAGCCCATGATTCGGCAACTTGTAAGTGATTGTCTGGTAACTGCGGATGATCGAGATGCGGGAAGATTGAAAAATCAACGAGACCTAATGTTGCGTCCGATTGCTCCGGCGTCTTTTTCCATTCAACGAAATCTGTTCCGATTCGTGGCGTAAGCACCATGCTACCGGCGCTCATCCCGACATAAACACCGGTCAGTTGCGGTAATAGTCGATCGAAGCCCGATTCGACAAACCAGTGATGTAGAAAGAGTGGATCCCTACCATTAACGAGGATGACATCCGCTTGTTCGACTGCTGGTTGCCAAATTGCTGGATCAATTACCGAGACCGCTGATAATTCCAACAGACCGACTGACTTCCATCCTAAATCGACCATCGGTACCTCATCTTTTCCTTGAATGAAGTTGACAGCGAGGGCCATTCCTCTGCCTAATGCGTAGGAAGCTGTCGTGATCGCGATGGCATGGCATTTCTCAATTGGTTTTCTGAGCATCTCGCGTAACGCTTTGTGAAGCGATGGATTCTGTACCCCACCGGACGTTAATAAATAGTCCATCGTGATACCTCCTGTCCTTTGCTTCAGTTTACAATATTTGTGCGTTTCTGGTATTCTTACTTTTATTAACAACTTACTTCATCAGGAACTTTTCTCCAATTTCTTTCGTATAAAACATACAGGCTCATATTTTGACCAATTTTTGTGAACGGGAGGCACATATGTATTCGATTCCTAGCTACTTCATACTCTACTTAAAAATCATGCTGACCGATAAAATTCCGGTCTTTTGGTCGTTGATCTTCCCGTTGATTCTCGCCTTTGTCTTCGGGTCACGACGCGACTTCACAGAAATTAGTTTCCTGTGGTTCCTCGCGCTCTTTTGGGGCTATATCTTGCTCTCGATTTACGTGAACAGTATCGGTCTCCAACTTGCCCGGATGCGGGAGCATGGTTTGATGAAGACATATATCATGATTTCCGGTAGTAAGATTGGTTGTATTCTCGCACTCGTACTCGTTCAGCTCGTGTTTGCAGCCGTTAGTTTGACGGTCTTTACGACGATCCTGATGCTCGTATTCGGCTTCTTCTCACCTTTGACGTTGTTACTGGCTTATCTCGTCTTGTTGCTCAGCATCCCGCTTGCTTTTGCAAGTATCGCCTTGACGATGCTTCCGGCAAAGATTTCGAGTATGTCGACATTAATCAACATCGTCATGTATCCCCTGTTCTTGTTCGCGAATAGCCAACCGGATCGCTGGTACAGTTACTTGAATCCTTTTTATGTCATGAAAACACTTGGTCTCGCCGTCTCTGAGCACGTTACGGGAGCATCGTTACTTATCTTGACCGTCGTACTCGTCGTTTATCTGTTACTTGGTCTATTCTCTGTCAAACGCTTTAATCTCATGTCATTGCTGACCCGATAGGAGGATTCAGATGCACGTCCAACACGTACGCTTCAACTATCCGAAATCACCTGATCTGTTACACGACGTCTCTTTCTCGCTCATTTCCAGAAAATTAAACGTCTTGATCGGGATGAACGGTGCCGGTAAAACGACACTGTTTGATTGCATGACCGGTGCCTTACCGATCACGTCCGGAGAACTGGACTTACCTGATATCTCGGACATTCTCTATTTGACGCAATTCATCTATTACTCGGACGAACTAAAGGGCAAGGATGTTGCCGTCTTCGTCGGTCGGCTCGCTCGTTTGAAAGCATATCGCAAACAAGAGACGTATACGCGTCATCTGAAACAGCCACGAGAGCTCGATTTATTCGCTCATCTGTGGGAGATGAAAATCGGTAAGATGTCCGTTGGCGAAAAGAAATGGTTGTTCGTCACCCTGTTAACGACAGTACCACGTTCGCTCTACATCTTTGACGAGCCAACGAGCGGGGTCGATCCGGCAACACGGCTTCATATCATGCGACGCTTCGAGCAGATGACTGCAAACGGTCAAACATGCCTCTTCTCGACGCATCAATTACACGATCTATTGCATACCGATGCCCATGTCATCTTCCTTCATCAAGGTCGTATTTTGTACGAAGGCGACTTCAAGGATTGGTTGAACCGATTCGAGACGACCGATCCGGACGTCGCGTTCGTTCAAATGCTTGAACTGGCAGGATAACGTTAACCACCTCTCTTTTGGAGGTGGTTTTTTTGTAATATTTGAAATATAGGTTTTCGTTAAACATGTATAGGATATACATAGTTAAAGGAGGTGTGGGGTGTTATGAAGTTTTTTAGTGGTGCCCACTTTGTCAATCTTGTCGAGCACCATTTCTCAGCAGAGAATTTCGGAATGGAAATTGATTACATGACTGCCAATTCTGCTAAACTGACGCTTACTTTTAAAGAGACGGTAACTCCAACGAACAGTGCGTCGGTCAATCAGGTTGGAGAAATTCATTATCAACTCCATTTACCAACACTCGAAAAACGTATATTGATTCATGGTCCTTACATTCGGACTTACCAGCTATTTCTTGGACCAGGTGAGTCCATGCAGGAGTTCACGGAACTTCTGCATGACATCGCGCAACACCATCGATATTAGTTAAAAACATGTATTAATTGTTTTGGTTCTTATTATGTAAAAGGAGTGATTAAACATGCGTACTCATAAGATATTTCCGCTTCTTTTATTAACCGGTTTACTGTTACCGCTTACCGGATGTGGTGACGGTAAGAATGCAGATGGCAAG
>NZ_WBYY01000250.1:0-3374 GCF_048985645.1 Exiguobacterium sp. A1_3_1
ACATTACCCCATCAGACAGTACTCGATGTCACAGGTGCCGTTGATTCGTGGTACCAAGTCAAGCTCGACGGAAAAGAAGCGTATGTTGCTTCAACTTATGTCAAAGCTTCAACAAAAGCTTCGCCACCAACAACACCAACGACTCCCGGAGTCTCTGTGACGCCGGTTGATGCTTCGAAGACGTATCGCGTCAATGCCCCAACCGGGCTGAACGTCCGCACATTGCCTTCGACGTCTTCTAAAGTCTTCACGCAAGTCGGACACGGCTCAACGGTCAATGTCACAGGTGAAACGACAGGAAAAGATAGCGGCTGGTACCAGATCAAGATTGGAACGGGTCTCTACTATGTTGCGAAGAGTTACATCACGACGGGATCCGTCACGACGACGCCTCCGGTCACGCCACCACCTCCTGTGACGACCGTACCTGGTTCGACATTGATGGAACGTGCGATCTCGATTGGGCAACAATATCTTGGTACACCATACGTCTGGGGATCAAGTAGCCCCGTCAATGGTGGATTCGATTGCTCTGGTTTTGTGAATTACACGTTGAATGCCGCTGGCTATGCTGTCGGACGGACGAACGTCAACGGTTACTGGAACGATGATCGGTATCTCGGAGCGAAGTTATCAAAATTACGTCAACCGAAGCGTGGCGATATCATCTTCTTCGAAAACACCTATGCCGCTGGTCCGACACATATTGGCATCATGCTGAACAATGATCAGTTCATTCATGCAAATGAACCTGCTTTAGGTATCAGCCGTGTATCGGAACGTTACTGGACGCAAAAACTATTAGGCTTTAAATCACTTTAAACTTTCCTCATCCATCCCTCGGGGTGGATGTTTTTTGTCTTACCACTTCACTTTGGGATATACTGGATATGGAAAGGATGTGTCTGCATGTCTTACAAAACACTGTATGTTCGGCTTCTCTTTCTTGCCTTATTGATTTTTGGTGGCTCGATGCTCTTGCATTATATCCAGACGGGAGACGTCTATATCGGTCACTTGATCGTTTCCGTCGCCGCTTGCGTCTTATTGATTTTCAGAAGAACGACATCCTTACACGAACAGGCATGAAGCGCACTCGCCTCATGCCTGTTTTTTTGTCATTGAACCTTAACCAATGCTTGTATCTCTCGCTCAAGATCGCCTTTGAGTCGTTCGCTTTGAAGATCATCCTTCAATCGAATGACATCCTCCAGCCGTTCCTGACCAATCCCTCGTTGCATCGCTAGTACGAGCGTCTGTAGCATCATCGCTTGGTCGAATCCACTCGCGGCAAGCCACGCATCTTGCATCTCCCATATCTTATCGACGCTCTGCTGCAGCGTCTGATTCGGTAATTCGATGCCGTTGACAAGGAGATGGACTTCGAGTTGTCCGATGTAATGCTTCGCGTCATCGATCGCCACAGTGACGAGTTTTTCCCACGCCATTTGCATGCCGTCCGTATCGTTTTCAAAAATCGCGATGAGTCCTTTCGTTAAATCGACTTCGATTCGTCCGACGGCAGTCGTTTCACTAAATGCAAAAAACTGCTCCAGTCGATCAAACTCTTGCCGTGATTGTTCGATTTCCCCTTCTAGATATAAAAACAATCCGAGGAAACGTTGAAACGAAATGACATGATAATAGACATCTTGCTCCCGCATATACTGAACCCCTTCACGCAATAAGGCGATCGCTTCTGTGTAGTGATCATCGAACAAACTTGCTCGGAGCGCACGCAGGATTTGAAGCTTTAAATAGGTTTTCGGTGCAAGTGGAATCTCACGTGGTATATCCATTGCTTCGATCAGCTCATACGCTTCCTTCGTCCGTTTGAGATTGAATAAAAAGTAAACTTTTGCGATTTGGGCAAGTAATTGTTCATCTTGACGACCGAGCTGTTGAAAAACCCGTTCTGCTTTCTCGAAATAAATCAAACCAAGCTCCGGGTCAGACGTTCGGAGGGCATCCCCATATTCCTGAAAGACCTGTCCTTGCCAGTAAGAGTTTGTCTCTGGCACTAAATACGGATGCAGAATTTCCCGAACCTTTTCGTCCGAATGATACGAGGTATCTCGTGAACGGATCGTTTCAAGGAGTTCCCGCATCTGAACATCCCGCGGATCGAGCATTAATTCTTCGACTGTCACTTGTAATCGCCTAGCAATCGCCTGTAGTGCAGGCACTGACGGTGTTGCTTTCCCGTTCTCGACCATACTGAGCATCGACTTCGTGATGATGCCGGTCGCAACGTCCGTTTGCGTCATTTTTTTCTGTTTTCGGATCTGTTTGATACGTTCCCCTAACACACTTGTCACTCCTTTTATCATAAAAGTTAAATTTTATTGAACTTTATCTTTACATTTTTCTTCCACTCCTTTATTCTACACTAAAGTTCAATAAAATTTAACTCTGAAGGAGTGAACAGGATGTCATTTAATTTAAAGCGTGTCTTATTCGGAAAGTTTTGTTCGTTGTTCGCAGCTAGTCTCTTTACGTTCGTCGCCGGACTGACCGTCTTACGGGAAACATCGTCTGGTTTTCAGTTTGCGCTCGTCCTGCTTGCAGGATCAGTGCCACGGATTTTGCTTTCACCGGTCGCTGGTGTCCTCGCCGATCGTTGGAACCGGAAACGAATCATCGTCATGACCGAAAGCTTAAGTGCACTCGTCTTGTTTGGACTTTTGCTCTATTCGCTACAAGCCCCTCTACATACCGTTCATTACATCGTTGCTAGTGTCCTCTTGACGAGCCTGTCGACGTTCCTGTCCGTCACCTTATCTAGCTCGTTACCGCGACTTGTAGCAGAAGAGGAGTTACAATGCGGGAACGCGCTCTTCTCAACGATTCAATCGACCTCAACGATCACTGCGCCACTCGTTGCGGGATTGCTTATCGCCGCTGTCTCCATCACGCAATTCTTGATCTTACCGTTTCTCTTGTTTGCTTCTGCTGCCTGGTGGAATAGCCGCCTCCGCTTTCTTGCTGTGGATACCGCTCCTCTGGCTACTACCGATACGCCGTCTTTCGTCTCGGAGTTTAAAGAAGGCTACCGCTATCTGTTCCGTCAACCGGTCTTGACGACACTCGTCCTGATGGCGATCGTCCTGAACTTCTTTTTTGTCGCTTTCGAAATCTTGTTACCGATCATTTTGCTCGATCGACTGCAATTCACACCATTTCGGTTTGGAATGGTCGAGTCCGCACTCGGTGCCGGTCTTCTTGTCGCTTCGTTGCTTCTTGCCTTACCTCGCTTTACGGTGAAACGTCCGTTACGCACGATATTCGAGTCGCTCTTTTTAATCGCCTCTTGTTATGCGCTTCCTGCACTTGCCCTACTCGGCTATGTTCCACCTGCTCTACTACTACCTTTT
>NZ_WBYY01000251.1:0-3269 GCF_048985645.1 Exiguobacterium sp. A1_3_1
CTGTCAATTGTTTTATTAAAAAAACAAAAGCCTGGCAACGTCCTATCCTCACAGGGGGAAGCCCCCAACTACTTTCGGCGTTCAAGTGCTTAACTTCCGTGTTCGGCATGGGAACGGGTGTGACCACTTGGCTATCGTCACCAGACGACGGGCTCGCGCCCTCAAAACTGAAGTCATCAACAAGCATCTGCTAGAACAAGGCCTCGACCGATTAGTATCACTCAGCTCCACATGTCGCCATGCTTCCACCCGTGACCTATCTACCTCATCGTCTCTGAGGGGTCTTTCTTGATTACTCAAAGGGAAATCTCATCTTGGAGGGGGCTTCATGCTTAGATGCTTTCAGCATTTATCCCGTCCGCACGTAGCTACCCAGCGATGCTCCTGGCGGAACAACTGGTACACCAGCGGTGCGTCCATCCCGGTCCTCTCGTACTAAGGACAGCTCTCCTCAAATTTCCTGCGCCCACGACGGATAGGGACCGAACTGTCTCACGACGTTCTGAACCCAGCTCGCGTACCGCTTTAATGGGCGAACAGCCCAACCCTTGGGACCTACTCCAGCCCCAGGATGCGATGAGCCGACATCGAGGTGCCAAACCTCCCCGTCGATGTGGACTCTTGGGGGAGATCAGCCTGTTATCCCCAGGGTAGCTTTTATCCGTTGAGCGATGGCCCTTCCATGCGGAACCACCGGATCACTAAGCCCGACTTTCGTCCCTGCTCGACTTGTAGGTCTCGCAGTCAAGCTCCCTTCTGCCTTTGCGCTCTACGAATGATTTCCAACCATTCTGAGGGAACCTTTGGGCGCCTCCGTTACTGTTTAGGAGGCGACCGCCCCAGTCAAACTACCCGCCTGACACGGTCCTCCAGCCGGATCACGGCTGCGAGTTAGAGACTCTATGCATGAAGGGCGGTATCCCAAGGGTGACTCCTCCGAAGCTGGCGCTCCGGGCTCGACGTCTCCCGCCTATCCTGTACATCATGCACAAAGCCTCAATATCAGGCTGTAGTAAAGCTCCATGGGGTCTTTCCGTCCTGTCGCGGGTAACCTGCATCTTCACAGGTACTATGATTTCACCGGGTCTCTCGTTGAGACAGTGCCCAAATCGTTACGCCTTTCGTGCGGGTCGGAACTTACCCGACAAGGAATTTCGCTACCTTAGGACCGTTATAGTTACGGCCGCCGTTTACTGGGGCTTCGGTTCAAAGCTTCGCTTGCGCTAACCCATCCCCTTAACCTTCCAGCACCGGGCAGGCGTCAGCCCCTATACGTCATCTTGCGATTTAGCAGAGACCTGTGTTTTTGCTAAACAGTCGTTTGGGCCTATTCACTGCGGCTCTACTCATGTAGAGCGTCCCTTCTCCCGAAGTTACGGGACCATTTTGCCGAGTTCCTTAACGAGAGTTATCCCGCGCGTCTTAGAATTCTCATCTCGCCTACCTGTGTCGGTTTACGGTACTGGCGCCTTCCCCCTCACTAGAGGCTTTTCTTGGCAGTGTGAAATCGTGACCTACGTCCCTACGGGACTCCGCGTCGTTCCTTGACTTTGGTGCCTGACGGATTTGCCAATCAGACGGTCTTGAAACTTGCACATGCACTTCCATCCGCATGCGTCACTATCCTCCTGCGTCCCCCCATTGTTCAAACGGTGGATCGGCGGTACAGGAATATCAACCTGTTATCCATCGCCTACGCCTTTCGGCCTCGGCTTAGGTCCAGACTAACCCTGAGCGGACGAGCCTTCCTCAGGAAACCTTGGGCTTTCGACGGAGGGGATTCTCACCCCTCTTTTCGCTACTCACACCGGCATTCTCACTTCCAAACGCTCCACTGCTCCTTCCGGTACAGCTTCACAGCGGTTTGGAACGCTCCCCTACCATTCCTTACGGAATCCGCAGCTTCGGTGGTATGTTTAGCCCCGTTACATTTTCGGCGCGGCGCCACTCGACTAGTGAGCTATTACGCACTCTTTGAATGGTGGCTGCTTCTAAGCCAACATCCTAGCTGTCTAGGCAGCGCCACATCCTTTTCCACTTAACATACACTTTGGGACCTTAGCTGGCGGTCTGGGCTGTTTCCCTCTTGACTACGGATCTTATCACTCGCAGTCTGACTCCCGAGTATAAGTTGCTGGCATTCGGAGTTTAACTGAATTCGGTAACCCTGTGGGGGCCCCTAGTCCAATCAGTGCTCTACCTCCAGAACTCTCAACCTCGAGGCTAGCCCTAAAGCTATTTCGGGGAGAACCAGCTATCTCCAGGTTCGATTGGCATTTCACCGCTACCCACACCTCATCCCCGCACTTTTCAACGTGCGTGGGTTCGGACCTCCAGTCAGTGTTACCTGACCTTCATCCTGGACATGGGTAGATCACCTGGTTTCGGGTCTACGACAACGCACTGAACGCCCTGTTCAGACTCGCTTTCGCTACGGCTCCGCCTCATCGGCTTAACCTCGCGCGTTATCGTAACTCGCCGGTTCATTCTACAAAAGGCACGCCATCACCCGTTAACGGGCTCTGACTACTTGTAGGCATACGGTTTCAGGATCTATTTCACTCCCCTTCCGGGGTGCTTTTCACCTTTCCCTCACGGTACTGGTTCACTATCGGTCACTAGGGAGTATTTAGCCTTGGGAGATGGTCCTCCCGGATTCCGACGGGGTTTCACGTGTCCCGCCGTACTCAGGATCCACTCTGGAGGGAAAACAGTTTCAGCTACAGGGCTGTCACCTTCTTCGGCCGACCTTTCCAGGTCCTTCACCTACTGTCTTCCTTTTTGACTCCGTATAGAGTGTCCTACAACCCCGAAGAGCATGCTCTCCGGTTTGGGCTGTTCCCGTTTCGCTCGCCGCTACTCAGGGAATCGCATTTGCTTTCTCTTCCTCCGGGTACTTAGATGTTTCAGTTCCCCGGGTCTGCCTCACGCTACACTATGTATTCATGTAACATGTCCCATCCCATTACGGATGGTGGGTTCCCCCATTCGGAAATCTTCGGATCAAAGCATACTTACTGCTCCCCGAAGCATATCGCTGTTCGTCGCGTCCTTCATCGGCTCCTAGTGCCAAGGCATCCACCGTACGCCCTTCATACCTTGATCTAGCGTTGGTATTCTAAGAACACACGTCTAATGACATGGTTAATTAAAAGTTTGATGTCTTGTTGATGTCTTCAGTTTTCAAGGTGCGAGTGTCTCTTGCGAGACGTGAGAGACGAGCTCTCAAAACTGAACGATGGGCATGTCCCGTAAGGGACGTTTTCCTT
>NZ_WBYY01000252.1:0-3237 GCF_048985645.1 Exiguobacterium sp. A1_3_1
TCGGAGATGTGTATAAGAGACAGACCATGTTCCGTCTGGTATGGGAAAACATCAATTCCTACGGACGATGGAATGCCTTGCTCGGATTTCCGAATACGATCTACCGCTCGAACGCCGGTACTTCACGAAACGATTGCAACGTAGTGTACCGTCGACGACGGCGGAGATCCATCTCGGTCACCGGCAGAAAGGAGTGAGCGCATGATTCTCTGGTGGATATTCCTTGCGAGCCTGTTACCGGTTCCGTTCTATCTCGCGCTCGCTCTTCCGGCACTTGCCTTCGTGCCGCATCGTTCGCTTCGCATCGGATTACAGCTACTCGTAGCGGGGTCCTTATATTTCCTCTCTCCCGTAGCTAGCGTCTTAGCGCTCGTCTTCGTCGCCTGGACCGCGTTTCTTGATACGGTCGATTCGCCGTGGCGATACGCTACGAGTGCGATGGTCATCGGCGTCGTGATGGTATTGTTCCCAGGAGTGACACCACCGATTGGCGCATTTTTAATTTTGGTCTTCGTCATTGCGTATCCATTCGTCGTCACGTACATGACAGAATGGCGGCGTATCTTACCGACGATCGCGTTAGTCCTCAGCGCGGGGCTGATCATCGCTGTCGTCTTCCGGCTCACGAAAGAAGCGCTCGTCGGATCCGTCACGAGTGCGATTCGTCCGCTATTTGAAGCATTCGGTTCATTATTCCTTTGGACGGAACCACTTGGTCGAGAAGCGGACACGATGACGAACCGGGCAATGGGGCTAAAGAATATCAAAGGTGTTCAAGACGTGGATCAAGCTGCCGTCCAGGCAGGAACACCGGATTGGATTTGGATCGCAACGACGCTTCTGACCGTGATCTTAGTTGCGGTTACGCTTTATGTCATCCGGAAGCGAAAAGTCATAGCAATCGAAAGAGAACAAACCGTCAAGCACTCCAAGCAGGTACGGGCGCATGCGCCAAAGCGGCATAGTCATCATCCGCTTCTGAAGATTGCCTCTCAACTCGAGCAAGCTTTCCCAAGACGCCATGAAGAGACGACGCTTGAATGGCTGACACGGATCGAGTTCCCGGATGCGTCACCAAACGCGCGTCTGATTGACGGAATCGAGTTCAGTCCAAGTGAACCAGCTTACGACATCCAGACGTTCCGCCGTCAAGTACGGGAACAAATCGAACGTTAACAAAAAGCCCCTGCTCATGGAGCGGGGGCTTCCTCGTCGCATAACGTGCGCATCAATTGGTTGCGTGGTGTCGTCGCAAGACCCCAGTCGCAAATCGCATCAAGTAAGGGAATCAAAGAGATTCCTTTTTCGCTCAAGGCATATTCGACGCGGGGTGGAATCTCCGGGTAAACGGTCCGTGTAATCAAGCCATCTTGTTCGAGTTGTTTCAACTGTTGCGTCAGCGTCTTTGGTGAGACGTCCTGGATATAACGCTCCAGTGTATTAAAACGTACTGTCCCTTCTTCGTGCAGCTCGTACAAGATCATCACTTTCCACTTGCCTTGAATCTGACGCATCGTCGCATCGAACTCATTTAGATACGGCATACCGTCCCCTCCCTTACCAAAAGGTAACCGACTGACCTAAAAGTGCGTACTTCTCGGATTGGTTTCTCTCTGTTATCTTCAATCTATCATATCAAATAAGGAGACGATATCATGAAAACAGGATTCATTGCCATCACAGGTGCCACGTCAGGAATCGGGCATGCGATTGCGCGAACGTTCATTCAGAAAGGGTACCGCGTCTTATTGCTCGGACGACGGATTGACCGTCTGGCGAGCCTTGCTTCAGACGATGTCTTGATTCGCCAAGTCGCAGCCACCGACCGAGTTGCCCTCGATGCTGCTTTAGCAGACGCGACGGAAGCGTTCGGACCGGTCGAAGCGATCATCAACAATGCAGGACGGATGTTACTCGGTCAAATCGAGACGCAAGGAGCGGAAGAATGGGAAGAGATGTTTGACGTCAATGCGCTCGGTGTCTTACACGGGATGCAAGCCGTCCTTCCCTCGATGGTAGAGCGGAAGACCGGTACGATCATCAATATCAGTTCGATTGCCGGTAAAAAGACGTTCGCCGACCACGCCGCATACGTCGGCACGAAATTCGCCGTCCACGCGATGAGTGAGAACGTCCGGGGTGAAGTCGCCTCTCACGGTGTCCGCGTCATGACGATCGCACCAGGAGTCGTCGAGACGGAATTACTCGGTCATACGACAAGTGACGCGATCAAGGACGGCTACAACGAATGGAAACAGTCGATTGACGGTGGTCTCGATCCGCAAGTCGTCGCGGACACCGTCTTATTCGCCTTCGAGCAACCACAACACGTCAATATTCGAGAAATCGTCTTAGCCCCGACGAAACAAGTCGATTGACGAATAATAGACCGAAGCGCTCGGAAATGGATGTACTTCCGAGCGCTTCGGTCTGTTTTCATGTAAGCGTTACTTTATTAGGTGACTCTGTTCAATCGTTTGAAAGATTGATTGATAGATCTTCAGTTGCTCTGAACGATTCGGTCGTTCGATCCCCTCACCGAACAACCAGGTCGTCTCTTGTGTATCGTCATAGAGCATACCAGCCGCAAACGTCGGATTCGGCACCGAGATGCTTTCCTCATAGGAGAGACTCGGATCAAGAAACGGTTCGACGGATTTTTGAGAGCCGATGAAGAAAAACGGAATCTGTGCTTTCCGGTAGACGGTGGCATAGTCACGTCCCGATGCCTGATGTAAGTACTCCGGCATGATCATGACGGCATCGTAACGTCGTAAATCCCTTTTGATATCCTGCAGATCAATCGAGTGGAAGTCCGGGGATTGCGTAAGTACTGGAGCCTTTCCGAAGACAGCGATGGTGAGATCGATGGTACTGGCCTTTGGCGTCAACGTTGTTTTTTTCATCATACATACGGTAAGCAGTAAACTGAGTGCAAGTAAAGTCATGACGGTTCTTTGTCTCATCTGTCCCTCCATGATTTCCTAATATTAGGTCTTTCGCCTAGTTCCTTTATATCATAGAAATGGATGACATTATGTTTTTTCACAATAGGGAAATCGTGCGAATAAAGTAACAACAGGATCCAATAAAAAAAGACTCCCTGAATGGAGTCTCCTTACTTTTCAGCATCGATTTTTGAAGCCTTACGCGCAATGACGACAATAAAGACGATGGCACCGACAGGAATCACGAGCGGCATCCAGTCGAGGATATACCTGTCTCTTATACACATCT
>NZ_WBYY01000253.1:0-3255 GCF_048985645.1 Exiguobacterium sp. A1_3_1
GGCGAGTCGCAGCTCTCGTTATCGGTCCGGCAGGAGGGCAGCGGTGCAGCGGTGCGATGAGGATGTTGCTGCGTGCAGCCTACAGCCTTACGCATGAGCCTGCAAATTCTCCTTGTGCTTGTATATCCAGTAGAAAGAGTATCACTATCTATAGGAGAATTAATTGACTTCAATCAGCTATCTCTCTTCGAATCTTTATACACTCCACTGTGGGTCTCTCATTGCTCTTGGATTCGGAACGAATCCATTCCTTACTCATTTGTACTCTCTTAAAAAGAAAAATATCGTCGTTTTTTGTCCATTCATGCTACGGTACGTAGGTGTGTCCTTATTTGAAAATAGAGGAAACTATTACTGAGCTGAACGCGGCATAGAAATGACGATACATAAAAATACGACTCAAATCCTCTTGCTATCAAGGACTTGAATCGTACGATAAAGCATCGAGTGAGTCATCGCACCGCTCATCAAACAATCGACGTAAAGGCTTTAGCGGTCACGTTTAACTCTCCAGCGGTTTCTCCCATACTATTGAATCTGTCGACGGTTTTCTCCATCACTTGAAGGCTGTCCGTCGTATCTTTTGCTGATTGGTCCATCACCCTCAATACTTGTTCCAGTTCTCCGTTCATCTTTTCGGTCGTCGTCCGAACATCCACTACAGCACGTTCGACAAGTTTCGACAGATTTCGGACTTCTGTTGCGACGACGTTGAACCCTTTACCATGATCACCGGCTCGCGCTGCCTCGATTGATGCATTTAATGATAATAAATTGGTTTGAGAAGCAATTCCTTTAATGGTTGCAGTGAGATGTGTAATCTCGTCCGCCTGTTTTTGTAGGTTTTGGACGACCTTATAGTTCGCTAACGTCTCGCTTGCCATATGTTCAATCGTCTTCTTCAATAATCCACTCTCTTTAATCCCATAGAGCGCTCTTTCGTCAAGTGTATCTGCGATCGTATCGAACGTCTTCGCATACGTTTCGACTAATTGTTGTCGCTCCGTGATATCTGTCGCAATTTTGACGACTCCGACGACTTGACCGTCTTCAATCAATGGCATGTAGGTCGCCTCTAACCAAATAGAGTTTCCGAGAGAGTCGATTCGCTCGATTTTGTCAGAAGCACTTAATCCGAAGAACAGCTTCTCCCAAAACTCCTTATACTCATTACTATTGACAAAGGAGGGAGGACAAAACAGGTGATGATACATGCCAATCATCTCTTCCTTCCGATATTTCATCGTCTTCGCAAAGAGATCATTTACATCGACTACTTTTCTTTGCAAATCAAATCGAATCATCGCTACATGATTTTTTAAAGAATCCAACACTATACCAGAAGAAAGATTGACCGTATCCGAATCCATTACCTTCACCCTCTTGACGTCTATTTTTTAGATGCACAATTCGTATTTCCTCATTATGTATATATAAATATAGTTATAAAGGGCTATTAAGAATACTTCTTTTTTGAAATAAGTATCAATGTTTTTAGTTTTTTTTTATTATTTTTCCTTTCAAAAAACTAGTATCAAAAGTACTAATAAATTATCAGGGTATAAGAAGTTTATATCCCTTGGATTCAAGGTATTAATAACATATTTATGCTGTTGTTAAACAGTATTAAGGCTGTGATAGAAAGGAGAAAATTCGTTATGTCGACCTCATCGGGACCACAATGTTTGACCCTCATGCCAAGATTGTCTCAACACTTCCAACATCATGACATCTTACAAAACGTTGGACTCCTATCGATCCGGATCATTCAAAAGAAAAGAGCGGTTTCACTGGTCGAGTATCGACGACTGTATTCACTTCTCGATCAAGAGCAATTGGATTTTCAAAACTTCGTCCATCCGGATGTCAGGCAGCGTCTTGTCTTATGTATAAAACTCTCTTCTCACGAGTGGAGTATTTCCTTGCCTGACCATCACTTTTCTGAAGAATTTTTTAGATTTCCGACTGATTGCCCTCCCCTACAGTTTTCTCGTTTCTATGCGACTACTCATCACTTTATGACTTCACTTGAATCATTCATCCTATCTTTATTTTCTACGAGTATTGAATTCAGTAGTGCTTCCACTTACTATCAAGATACAGCGTCACCAAAATAAGAGATTCTACGGAATTCCTGAATTACATTTATTACTGAGGATGCTGACTATTTTACTGACTGCAATTGATAAACGAAAGTAAAATAAGCATTCCTTGTTCGAACGAAGTGATAACCATGCGCATCACACAATACACAGATTACGGACTTCGTACTTTGATATACCTCGGTGCTCATCCTAATGAAATCGTACCGATGCCACAAATCGCAGAACACTATGCAATCTCCCCGAATCATTTGATGAAGGTTACCCAGCAATTGACGAAGCTTGGCTATGTTGAATCTGTCAGAGGACGAAACGGAGGACTCCGACTGACGCATGCTCCAAAAGAGATTAACATCGGAACAGTCGTCCGTCAGATAGAACCGCTCGACATCGTCGAATGCTTCAGTCCGAACGGGCAATGCCTCATCGCCCCTGTCTGTCGTCTCAAAGGGGTTCTCGGACGGGCAATGCACGCTTTTCATCAAGAACTTGCGAAACATTCTCTGGAGGACTTACTCGATAATCAGGATCAACTTGTCGAACTTCTTCACCCTTCCACCCCAAGTGTCGAAACCACTTCTACCTGATCAGTTTTGCTTCTTACCATCGACTGATTCATCTAATACATATCGCTATGAGAAACAGACCTAATCACATGTGTGGTGATGTTATATGTTGTTAGCCATACCAACAGCCGATCGGAACGTCATCAAAAAAATCACCTCATTCTACTTACTACTTCTTTACCACCTATAGCGAAAATGATGAAAAGGAGAACACTTCATGCACTCGTCTGATTTTCAAGACCGTTGTAGACAAGTTGCTTTAGAAGCGTTTCTCGAGATGTATTCACGCCTTTTACATGCAACAGACTCACCTTTGAAGCGACAGCAAGTCGAAAGCGTTCTTGAAGAGATGCGCAAAGAGTTCTCTCTTGAAGTCTTGACGGCTTCATCTTCAAACCAAACCATCGAAAATGCTCAAAAACTCTATCTAGAGCTTCATCTTTTTTTGAACTAAAAGATTCATTTTAAATGAATTTTTTATTCTATTTCGCTCCGTGCCTTCCGTCGCAAGGAACAGGAACGTAGAGATGCCTCGCGCAGGCGATGTGTAGCTCTCGTTATCGGTCCGGCAGGAGGGCAGCGGTGCG